>CAYIPM010000021.1:0-9174 GCA_964365195.1 Candidatus Woesearchaeota archaeon | reverse complement strand
CCCAGAAGAGCCAGGACTTACAATTTTTGTTTGACACCGGCTTTTCTAGGGTTTGTTGATTTTGACTTCAACCCTTTTTTTCATGCTTTCTTATAAGAGAAAAGAAGTATTAACATATAAGAAAATCTCGTCTAAAATCGAGCACTGCTTTATGTGAGACTTCTATTAAATATGATTTAGAGCTTAATTCTCCTTCGTGGTTTTTTCTTTAGTGGAAAATTTTTTCTGTTACTCGAAATATTAAAACTGACACTTCAGAAGGAAAATTGATGTTGAGAATGCTCATGGTTTTAGCTGAATATGAGAGAGAACTAACTGTATCAAGGATCAATGACGGATTAGAGCGAGCTAAGGCTCTAGGAAAGAGATTAGGTAGAAAACAAGGAAGTAAGGATAAAGATAGAATCAGAAAGTCAGGATATTTATTAAGGTGGAATGGTAAAAAAAGCTTATAAACTTGAAAGGTGGTTATATATTATGGAAAACAAAAAAAATATAGAAGAGCCAAAGATATCTATTAAAAAAGATATGGAAGGAAATTCTTATTTAGATATCCAGATACCTGAAAAATTGGAAGAGGAAATAGAGCGAAAAGTTTTACAAATTAGTGGTGCTCTCATATATCCCGCTTAATTTTTTTATTAATTTAAAGGAATTAAATTGAGATTATATTTTTTAGAGTATTCTTTTATTATTTGACTTTTAGGTATAGCTTCATCTATAAAAATGAACGATTTACATTCTCCAGTAATTGCGCTGGAAAAATGTAATACATCTAGGGGGTCTAAAGAGCGATCTTTTTGGAATATCTCATGAGCGAGAGAAATGGTCTCTTTCTTTAACTCTATCATATCACATTTGTCAAAAAACGAACTTAATATCTGATTCATCTCTTCTCTTTTTTCACTTAATCCTTCTATTAAATTTTCCTTTTTGTATAACAAAAACTGTAATTCTCCTAACACGCTCATAGAAACTGCGGGAATAAAATTTTCACCTTTCTGATAGGTTAATATGGCATATGTTCTTTTTTTTAGTTCTTTCTGTTGATTACCTTTTTTTCCAAATCTTAATTTAATGAACGGTTCTAATAATATACTCGTGTCAATTAATGCTTTATCCATTTTGATATTAAAGAAAGAAAAATTTATCCCCTCTTTTATATTTCTACATTGAATTTGAGTTTAAATGGTTTATTGGAGTGTAAATAATCTACCCACTCGAAAATACTCTTCTTTTACGTATCAAAATTTCAAATAAACAATCAGACGATTATTTACTAATCGAAAGTAGTTAGATGATTTTAAATAAGAACTGACTATTAAATGAATATGAAAAAAGGAAATCTTGTTTGGGGAATATTTGGATCTATAATATTCTACCTAATCTGGGTTTTTGGAATGTGGGGATTTTTTTTTATGCTAGGACAACCACCATTATCTCATCCAAGTTTAGTCAAGGTTTTTTATTTCAGCTTCACTGAATTTCTACATATAACCTTCCTTTTATTATTTATAGGATTTATTACAGGTTTGATATTTCATGCTTGGAGAAAACGGATATGAAAAATTTACGTTTAGCTTTTATAATATCTTTTTTATTTGTACTTTTGTTTTTAAACCTAACCCCTGCAAGAATTATCCAAGGAGAAGTTGACATTACTTCTTATAGTAATGAATCTTACCAGAATAATAAGCTTGATAACATAGAGGTTAATTATTATTTTAATTCTGGAGAAAAAGTTATAAAAATTACTAATTCTGGAGAAAAATATTCCTTATATTTAAACAATGAGCTTTTTTGTTATGTGGGATGTAACATAGTTCCGAGAAGAATAATTACACAAATAGATGTGTTAAAAGAAAGTGAAATATTATCAACCCAGGAAGTTAATATAGAAAACTTGTTTATTAGACAAATCATTAATATTGTCCTTGACTCAAAAGTTGAACTCAGTCCAGAAGAAATAAATAATTTTGAAAATAAAGGCAATGAAGAATTGTCTCCAAACCCGGTATCTAAAAATGATTCTGAATTGATAATTGAATGGAACGGAGAGCTCAGAGTCGATAATACTGCAAATTACAGCTTTCGTTTAGATGAAGCTAATTTAAGCTCTTTTGTTATAGATGGTAAAAATATAGAATTAGGTAATGATATTAATTTAGAAGTAGGAGAACATAATCTATCGATTATATTTTTTACAAATAAAAAATCATTACCAAATCTTTTATGGAGAGATTCATTAGATAATACATATTCAAAAATTGAAAAGACTGCTCTTATTTAAAAAAACGGGAGTATAAAAATAAACAAATCTAAAGATAGTTTTGCAAAGGTTAATTCATTCGCGCTTCCAGAGTCCTATACTATTGATTATGCTTCTTATCCAACATATACAATTTACTTTGATCAGATTAAAACAATACCTTTCATAGGAACCGATTACATAGATGACAAAAAAATAGAAGATGTTGAATTATCAGATATAACTTCCTCAAGAACACCGGTTTTACTGGTTCATGGTGTTTGTGGAAGTGATTATGGATATTGGAATAATATTCCTTTACTTCTCAAGGAATATGATACCTGGGAGCTTTATTATTATCCAAGTAACGTTTCTAATTTCATGATTGCGGGATTAATGGATAACGCTATAGATAATGTTTTGAACGAAGGTTATTCAACTAATAAGTTAGATGTAGTTTCTCATAGTATGGGAGGTCTTGTTACTTTAGGTTACATTTCTAATTTAGGTAAGGATAAATTTGGTAATCCTATAAGTTATGGAGATAATATTAGAAAATACGTCGCTATTGCTCCGCCAGCTCATGGTTCGTATTTGGCAAATAGATTATTATTAAATTCTTTAAGCCTAATTGAAGAAAGTTTTACCTGCGGTTCAAATGCTCAAGCATATTTAGATTTAGCTGTTGGCAGCGAATTTAATTGGCTTATTTATCAAAAAGAATTGGCTATTCCTACAAAAAATATTTTAGTTATAACGGGAAATGAGGGTATTGGAGGTATACCCGATGAAACGAACCAAGTAGATAACGAACCTGGCCATGGAAATGACGGGCTTGTCTCACTGAGCAGCGCCAGTTTATTGGATAGAAACATACCTCTGGTAATATTAAATGATTACAATCATAGAAGTGAAAGGGGAGATAGGATAGTTGGAACTACTTTTGATGCAAGTAAAGAATTCAATGTTGTAAAGGGATTTTTGAAAGGAGAGAGTACTACCCAAATAAAATCGTATTTATCTCCTAAAACTTCAAGCTATGACGGAGACTTTTATATAAATCCTTCCAATGAATCTTCTAACCCTTTTAACAGAGGATCTGTCATGTTACATATAATTTCTCCAAGTTCTATAAATTCTATAAAATTAAAAAGTCAATTAAACAATCAAGAATATATATTAACTAAATTTAAAGATTTAAGACACGGAACTGAAACAAACAACTGGTATTATTTTAGTAACAATAATCCTGCCTTAGCTGACAATGATATTAATTACGGATTAACTTTCCCAAAAGGAAATTATGATATCTATGTAAATGGAGAGGACATCGGAAAAAATATTATAATTAAGGGTGCCCAGACAACTATGCAAGAGATTAATTTGAATAACCCCTCTTCCTGCATCAATCCAAACGATCCAAATTTTGATTATAATATTGATAAAAGTATAAGCTTGTGCAAAGGAAGTTATTCATTAACGCGCAATTTTCATTTTTTTGGAGATAATATTTTATTTGATTGTAATGGAGCTATCTTAAATGGAACAGGGGCTTCTACTGGAATTTATATTAATGGAGAATTATACGACAAAATTTTTAAAAATATTAAAATAAGAAATTGCGTATTCAATAATATTGGTTTTTCAGGGATAGAAGTATTTAATGCTGAGAATATTGAGATGGAGAATATAACTATTAAAAATTCAAATACTGGCGTGTATGTAGGAAGTTCTAATGATAATCCAATTTATAATTTTACTATAAAAAACTCAATTTTTGAAAATAACGAATTTAGAGCATTAAATTTAGACAAAGCTTCTAACGGACAAATTTTTAATAATCTTTTTTTAAACAATGGAGAATCAAACAATCCTAACAAAGAAAACATTCGCATAACTGGAGAAAATAATACCTTTTACAATAATACATTCACTGTAACAGGAATAAATGATCTTACAAATAATCGAAATAAATACTGTTTAAACGGAGTTGGTAACATATACTTAGAAGGTGCTACTGGACCGACATGTCCATTAATTTGTACTCCCTCTATAGAAATCTGCGACGGAAAAGATAACGACTGCGACGAATTAATCGATGAAATATGCAATAATGATGACGTAAACACATTAACAATAAATTCTCCTTCTCAAGAGTTATTTAATAATAAAAAAATCCAGTTTAATCTAACTTTAAATCAAACAATGGATAAACTAACCTACATCGATCTAAGTGATTCTCGCCCACGAGAAAAAGTTTTGTGTAATAAAAATTGTAATGGATATGGAAATGATAAAAGAAAACTTGTATCGTTTAAAGACGGAAATCATACCTTACGATTTAGAGCTGTAAAAAATAATATTATCGATGAGCGAAATGTTAGTTTTCTTATTGATAGTACAAATCCTAAAATATCTAAATCAGAACCAAAAAGAGGAACGGTCAATGGTACATTTAAAATTGAGTTTATTGAGCAAAATCCTCAAGATTTATTCTTCTTTTATGAGCTTAATAAAATTGAGCATTCCATAAAAGCAGATTATCATTGTGTTATTGATAGAAATAAGAATATTTGTGATGTTACAGTTGACTTATCATTATTACACGGACAAGAAATAAATTATTGGTTTGAGTTAACAGATATTGCAGGAAATAGAGGAATATCGCGAAAAAATAAAATTAAGGTTATCTGATTGTACATGGCAAAGAAACAAGAAAAATGGACAGTGCTGGATTATTTTTTGTACATTGTTTTATTTTTATTAGGACTTTTGGGTGCAATATTAAGTCCTATAGGTAAATAATCTGACTTTTAATTAACAACACGTTTCATCAATCCGAACGTTTTTATATCTGGATTTGGTTGAGATTATATGAAAGGTGAAGACAGTGAAGCGATTGCCGCTGAAAAAGAATTTACTATTGAAAGCAACGGTGTAGCTATTACCAATGAAAAAATAACTGAGCATCATCTCTATGATGTTATTGTGAGCCGCAAGCCGGAATGGCAGGCGATTATTTACGAACTTATCAATTCACAGCAGCTTGATCCATGGGATATTGACCTCGTCGTATTGACACAGAAATATTTTGAGAAAATATTTGAATTGGAAGAACATCCTGATTTTTATATTTCGAGTAAGGTGTTATTGGCTGCAGCATTATTATTACGGATAAAATCTGAAATTCTTTTGCATCATTATATTCGCAGTGTTGATGAAATTCTTTTTGGCAAGAAAACTGAAAAAAAAGTGGTGATAGAACGAATTACTATTGATGAGGGAGATTTGCCTTTGCTTATTCCCAGAACGCCAATGGCGCGATTGCGCAAGATTACTCTGTCTGAATTGATGGAGGCGCTTAATAAAGCAATCAGCACTGAAACTCGACGAATAAAACGGGAAATAGCAATAAAGCGGGCGCATCGTTTATCATATATTGATATTCCGCAGTTTCGAAGAATCGATATTAAAGATAGAATTAAAGCATTTTATATTCGAATTTTAAAAGTAGTTGGTCCTGCAGCTATGAATCAAGTTGTGAATCAAGATCAAAAAGTGAGTTACTCATCGTTAACTGGTTTAGAAAAAGAACAAAAAATTGCGTGTTTTTTACCGCTTTTGCATTTATCAAATACGAGAAAATTGTGGCTGGAACAAGAAAAACATCTTGATGAAATTTGGATTTATTTGTATAGTCATTTTGAAAAAAATAAAGAGAAATTTTTAGAAGATTTAGAGCAAGATATAGAAGAACTCAAAGAGGAACTTGCGATGAATAATGAAGAAAATATTGATCAGCCAAAAACTGCCTTAGAAAAAGCGCGCGAGAAACAGCAAGAAAAAAAGAAGATTGAGGAGACAGTGAAAAAAGAACTAGAAGAAGAATTGGGAATTATGGATCAATTAGTGGAAGAAGTTGTTGCGATTGAAGAGGGAGAGAAGAAAAATAAAATTGAATAGAGAAAATTAAATCCTTTTCATAAAATCGTTTTCCCATTGATGCATGAGTTTCTCGTCAATTTTATGAGTAAAGCTTTTTTCTTTCAAAGACTTTTTTTGAATAATTAACGCTAGAATTATTCCGACGATGATTCCGCTTATATGCGCGATTGAACCGATTGTTGTGGGACCAAATGCTCCGAGTGAGCGCAATATGTCCCCTATAACCCAGAGTGATGACGCAAGGATTAACGGCATGGGCAGACTAAATGCAAAAACAGGAATAAATGGCCGAATCAATGTGAGCGCGCCAATCACTCCATAAATCGCGCCGCTTGCACCAAGACTTGATTCATAATAATTGACCGCAACAAGATTTGCAATAGTTCCTGATACAAAAAATATTTGCAAAAAATATTTTGTTCCGACAATTTTTTCCAACATGAATCCAAATAAAAAAAGCGCGAAGAGATTATAGAATAGATGGGTGATACTTCCATGCAGAAAAATTGCTGTAACAAATCGCCACACTTCTCCGTTATTTGCCTGATCAGTCAATAAAAATAATTGAGTAAAAGATGGTGAAAATGCCTGAATGATAAATATGACGATGCAGACGAAGCAAAGCCAAAGAACGGAAAATTTTGATTTCATATTTCTTAAAGAGGAAGATAGTTTAATAAATTGTTTCGTTGTTATTTTATTATGGTTTTCACAATTCTTCATCGCGATACATCAACTGCTGCGCGTATTGGTGTTTTACAAACAAAGTCCGGAAAGATTGAAACGCCGTTTTTTATGCCGGTGGCGACGAAAGCGACGGCAAAATTTGTCAATTCAAAACAATTAGAGGAAATTGGCACGCCCGCAGTTATTTCAAATGCATTTATCTTGTCAGTGCAGCCGGGAAAAGAATTATTAAAAAAAATCGGGGGCATAAAAAAATTTATGCAGTTTAATGGAATAAACTTTACCGATTCAGGCGGATTTCAGATGTATTCTGATTCATTGTATATTTCTTCAAATGATCGAGGAGTTTTATTTAAGAATCCGGTTTCTGGCGAGAACATTTTTATGACACCTGAAGAAAATATGGATTTGCAAATATCTGTGGATGCGGATGTTGCAATGTGTCTTGACAGCATGCCCCGGTATTCAAATTCTAAAGAAGAAATAAAAAAAGCTGTTGAGCGGACGATTTTGTGGGCGGGACGTTGCAAGAAAACTCATGATAAATTGCAGAAAAAAATTGCACGTTCCAGAAGGCAATTATTATTTGCAATTTCACAAGGAGGGATTTATTCTGATCTGCGAAAATTGTGTATTGAAAAATTATTGCTATTTGATTTTGATGGGTACGCCATTGGCGGTGTCGCGATGCCTGAGTTTACATACGGCGGTGACATGGAAAAAATTAAGAAAATGGAACAATCAGTTATTAAGGCACATAAAAAAGTTGTCGGAGAAAATAAAATTTGTTATCTTATGGGTGAAGGTGATCCTGTCTGGATGAGTGAAGCAATTGCTCTCGGTGTCGATTGTTTTGATTCTCGGATGCCGACACAATCTGCCCGGCGAGGAACATTATTTACTTCGAAAGGAAGATTGAAATTATTGAATAAAAAATATAAAAAAGATATGCGCACTATTGATCAGAAGTGTTCCTGTTTTACTTGTAAACATTATTCTCGGGCATATGTGCGATTTTTACTACGTGAAAAAGAAAGCGTTGGCATGGAACTTGCGTCAATTCATAATTTATTTTACATGCAAACGCTTATTAATGGAGTGAAAAAAGCGATCAGAAAAAATTGTTATAAAAAATTTCTTCAAGATTTGAAGAGGAAGTATGATAGAAAATAGTGACGAGAAACATAATAGTGTCAAATATATATGATGCGCCATATAGAAATGTTTTTAAACTCGGCGAGTAAGAATGATGTATGGTTAACGGAATTGAAAGACCACTCGATGTGTTGAACAATGCGAAAGGCAAAGAAGTGCTTGTTCAACTCAAAAATAATCGACAGATGGTTGGCAGACTTTTGGCGTTTGATATTCATATCAACATTGTCCTTGAGAATGCAAAAGAAATTGTCGAAGGTGAGGACCGAAGAAGTGTTGGGTTGACGTTTTTACGCGGCGACACAATAATTTTTATTTCTCCGGCAAGCATCGCACAAGAGTAATTGAGCCTTTACCTATTTTGTTTGGCACGGTAATGCAGTTCTTTACTAGCATTATGTAGCTGGGGCTTTAATTCTGTCCACCAGTCCAACGAGTGTGATTGAATTTACTCGGCTCGCAACAAAATTTTTAAGAAGAAAAATTAATTTTGATCATAGAAATTTATTTAAAGTTCTCTTTCTTTTCTTTTTTATAGATGACATCCAAGAGAAAGCGCATTATGTTGCAGTGACAGGAATTATCAGAAATGCTGACGGAAAGTACCTAATTTGTAAAAGGAGTGCAAACGAAAAAGTGTTTCCTAATAAATGGTGTGTTCCGGGAGGAAAAATACAGAAAAATGATTTTCTCAATACTCCGAAAGATACCAATGATCACTGGTTTGATATTTTTGAGAAAACATTGCAAAGAGAGATATTAGAAGAAACTGGAATTACGATAAAAAATATTGGTTATGTTTCTAATTTAGCATTGATTCGACCGAATGGTTTTTCGACGATTATTGTGAGTTTGTATGCAGATCATGACGACGGAGAGGTTAGATTGCATGAAGAAGAACTGACTGATCATGCATGGGTTAGTTTAACAGAAGCAAAAGAGTATGACTTGATAGAAAATATTTATGAGCAGATAGAGAAAGTTGAGTGGATGTATAATTAAAAATTTTTCTTGTTATACCGACGGAAATAAATTTTCTTCAGAAAATTTTTTCCTTGTAGTCAACGACATTAATTTTTGACCATTTTGTCGTTGTCTACAAACATGTTGTTTGGAGAGATAGAAAATATTTTATTTTC
>CAYIPM010000020.1:0-9319 GCA_964365195.1 Candidatus Woesearchaeota archaeon | reverse complement strand
CAAGACCAAAAAGAAGCAAGAATATTTAAACGTATCCTAAAGACTTAATAGAACCTTATATATGATTCATCTGATTTTAAGAATAATTTTAGTTTTTAAAGAGAATGTATCTATTATTTCATGAAAATACTCTGTTATGTTATTTATGAAATCTTAGATTTTTTATTAGTTTTTTACGACTTTCCCTCAGTTTTTACGATTTTCTCTCTATTATTTATAACCCCCTATGATTTCGTATGGAAATATTTATAAAATAAAAATTAAAAAATAAAATATTTATAAAAATCATTTAAAAATTTTATTATTATATGATATATATTATAATAAATATATATTAAGTAATCTATAATAAACTATCATTTTTATTATATTTTTCTTTTTTCAAAAAGAATTTTGCATAATAAAGAAAATTCTCTAAGAAGAGGTTCGAAACATTGAAATTTACAGTTATTGGATGCCGTAAACTTACATCAATTGTACGTTGTAAATTTGCATCCATTAGATGTTGTAAATTTACAGAATCTTAGTTATTCAAACTTCTTCAAAAGAAATGTTATAATTTTATTTTCCATGAGAAATAATGGTGTGGGTTAAGCTCCTTATATCTTAATTGAATGTTTTTATTTATTTATTTTATTTTTATATGCTTTTTTTATTAGTTTTTAATTATATATTTTAAAACGTCGTAATAATTATAGCTCTATTATTTTTTTAGTTTTATTTTATTATTTTATTATTTAAAAAATAATAATTCCATATGAAATAGAGGTGTCACTCGTAAGAGAATAACTAGATTTATATAGTTTTATTTTTGTTTTATATATAAGAGGTTAGCATGACTCAGTTGGATAAGATTTTTGATTCAGTGAACACACGCAGTCTTTTTAAAAATAAACAGATCTTACAGTCAAATTATACACCTGATACTATTCCTCATAGAAATGAACAAATTGAATCTGTTGCTTCTATTCTTGCACCTGCCCTTTTAGGGCAAAAAACAAGTAATCTTTTTATTTATGGTAAAACCGGTTCCGGAAAAACGTTAAGTGTTCAACATGTTGCAAATGAATTGACTAAGCGTTGCACTGAAAATAACATTCTTCGAATTGAATATTTAAATTGTAAACTTAAAAAAGTTGCAGATACAGAATATAGAATTTTAGCAGAATTAATAAAAAAATTAGGAGGTACTATTCCTGCCACGGGTTTACCCACAGATCAAGTCTATTTAAAATTTTTAGATATTTTAGAAAATTCTCCTGCAAAATTACTTATTTTAATTTTAGATGAAATTGACCAAGCAGTTAAAAAAATTAGCGACGAATTTTTATATAACTTGACACGATTAAATTCCGAGCTTAATAAAACTCAAATTATTATTGTGGGAATTAGTAATGATCTTCGTTTTTTAGATATGATTGATCAACGGGTTCGCAGTTCATTAAGCGAGGAAGAAATCATTTTTCCTCCATATAATGCTTTACAATTACAAGAAATTTTAAAAAAAAGAGCAGAAGATGCCTTTAAAGAAAATGTTGTTAGTGACGGTGTTATAGCAAAATGTGCCGCATATGCCGCACGAGAGCATGGTGATGCTAGGCGGGCATTAGATTTATTACGTGTTGCTGGTGAACTTGCAGAAAGAAGTTCTCATACTAGAATAAAAATAGAACATATTGACAACGCTAATGATAAAATAGAAAGAGATAAAATTTTAGATATTATTGAAACTGGAACAAAACAATTTCAGATTGTTTTATTTTCTATTACAGAACTTGTTGAAAAATCAAAAAATGCAAAGCATTCAATACAGAATGTGTATACGGGCGACATTTTTGATTATTATGAACAATTATGCAGAAAAACTAATAATGATTGTTTAACTCACCGACGAGTGAGTGATATCATCGCTGAACTTGATATGCTTGGATTAATCAATACAAGAGTTATTAGCAAAGGAAGACATGGAAGAATGCGAGAAATTAAGCTTGTTATTCCTGAGACAATAAAACAAAAAGCACGACATATCCTTATTGAGAGTTTGGGTGTTTAATTTCTCTTCTTTTAATAAGTTATTTTGTCACTAGCATCATGAATCAAAATATTTTACAGTTATTTATTGAAAAAGGATATCTTTTAGATAAAGATATTCTTAATTTTCTTAATGAACTTGACAATGAATTTATTGCCAACGAAATTTTACAGAAAATTGCGCTTATCTCACAAAAAAAAGTTATTACTAAACATTTAATCAATGAACATTTAGACACTTTTAAACCCCTCTTTTTTGAACTTGATCATGAAAAGAAAAAAATTGTTGATAAATATTTTGTTAACGTTCACATTTGCGTTGAAGTAAAAAAAGAGCGCGTTATAGAATCTATTGCCTCTCTGAGTCTTGTTTCTTCACGTTCACCCATTAAAATTCTTTCTTCACCAATCATTGCCTCAAAAAAATTAGAAGTAAAGGATTTTATTAAATATTTTAAAACTAGGTACACTCTTTTACGAAAAATTTTGCAAAATAATCATTCTTTACAAAATCTTATTTCTATTGACAAGATTAACGGAACTAAGGATTTTTCCATTATTGGCATTATTTCAGATAAACGCGTTACTAAAAATAAAAATATAGTTCTGGAAGTAGAAGATTTAACTGGAAAGGCAACATTACTCATTAATCAGAATAAGGAAGAACTTTATCACAAAAGCAAAGAAATACTGCTTGATGATATTATTGCATTTACCTGTAATGGATCGCGTAATTTTTTATTTGTCACTAATTTTTTTTATCCCGATTCCTTTATCAAAGATAAAAAACGAACTGAGGAGGAAGTATATGCCTTATTCATATCAGATATTCACGTCGGCAGCAGAAATTTTTTAGAAAAAAATTTTAGTCGTTTTATTGAATGGCTTTCTGGAAAAAATTGTGATGAAAAAGAAAAAGAAGTTTTGCAAAAAATAAAATATCTTTTTGTTGTTGGTGATACTGTTGATGGCGTTGGCATTTATCCCGGACAAGAAAAAGACCTGGCAATTAAAGATATTCGCACCCAATATGATGTATTGGCGGAATTTTATAAAAAGATTCCGGATCATATTCAGATTATCCAATGCGCTGGACAGCATGATGCGGTTCGTGTCGCTGAACCGCAGCCGTCTGTCGGAGAAGATTTTGCAAGTGCATTGCATCGATTAAAAAATATACATTTAGTGAGCAATCCTAGTTTTGTTGAAATTGAAAGCGGTAATTGTTCTGTACATGGAAAAAAGATTAATGAAGGAATACGCATCTTACTGTATCATGGTGCAAGCATGCATGGCATTATCAACGAGATTGAAGAATTACGATTGAGCAATGCTCATGCAACGCCTGCAAGAGTAGTAAAACATTTATTATTACGACGACATTTAGCTCCGACACATGGAGCGACAACATATATTCCTGATATGAATGAGGATCCACTATTTATCAACGAGGTTCCGGATATTATTACGACCGGCGACTTACATAGAACAGATATTGATAGTTATAATAATGTTCTTATTATTTCAAATTCCTGCTGGCAGGCAATGACTGCATTTGAAGAAAAAGTCGGCAATAAACCTGATCCGTGCAAAGTTCCAATTTTAAATTTAAAGACACGCGCCATCAAAATTTTAGATTTTAGCGATGATGAAGAAAAAGAAAAAATGAGCGAGGTACATTAAAAATGTCCGATAATAAAGAAATTGCCTAAAATTTTGCTATCTGCGGCAGCAAGCTACGGAGTATTTGCCGCAAAATTTTTGCTTCACGCGAGCAATTTCTAATTAGAATTTTTCAACGGCAGCAAGCTGCAGGCATTAACCCAAAAATTCTAATAAAAAAGGGAGAGAAATCTAACAATGACGACTGAACGAAAAAAAATTGGCATTGATCGTAATGAATGTAAAAATGAATTTATATTTGGATTTTTACATTTTTATAATCTCACTTATAGAATTCATTTTCAATTGAGTGATGTAACGAACTATAATCTTTGGGAAATTTTAGGATGTAGCAAACAAGAATTAATACAAAAAATTCACGCATTTTATGAAAGTCCTTATTTTTTTCATTTGCCTGTTGCACCTGGTTCACAAGAGGCAATTAGACAATTAGCAAAGCATTATGATTTGTACATCATTACATCTCGACCGAAAATCTTGCAAGAAAAAACTAAACGATGGACGCATCAACATTTTTTCCCTGATAGATTTAAAAAGATTATTTTCACCAATGAATGGAATTTAAACGGAACTGGAAAAAATAAATCAAAAGGAGATCTATGCAAAGAATTAGGAATCAGTTATATGATAGAAGATAATGCTGATTATGCAAATGAATGCGCTGAACAAGGCATCAGTGTTTTTTTATTAAAAAAATTATGGAATCAAAAATCTGCAATTCATTCCAATGTTTGCCGTGTTACAAATTGGCATGAAATTTTACAAAAAATGGAGCAAATAAATTATGACTAATACTCAAACATTGAATCCTGAAACAGAGTTATATTTTAAAAATTTACAAACAGAAATTGAACGAACATATGTCGTGGCAGAAGCCGCACGCAGAAAAGGCCTCGACCCTGTTGACAAAGTTGAAGCTGGGCTTGCTTTAAACATGGCTGCAAAAGTCGTGCGTCTTATCGCCACAAAATATCCTCAATTGGATAATGATATTATTATTAATCGTATTTTGGAATTAGAAAAACAATATGGGAGTTTGGATAACTCTGTGAGCTTTAAAATTGCTGAAGAGATTGCACAAGAAAAATATTGTCAATTTACAACACAGCTTGAAGCAATTGATGCGGGGATTCGCGTTGGTTTTGCATATACAACCTTAGGCGTTGTTTCAAGTCCGATTGAAGGATATACTGGAATAAAAACAGGCACAACAAAATTAGGAGAGACTTATTTGAAAGCATATTTTTCCGGACCAATTCGCAGCGCAGGAACAACGGCGAGTTGTGTTGTTCTCATGCTTATTGATTATTTACGGCAAATTTTCGGATATGCTCGGTATGATCCTACAGAAGAAGAGGCAAAAAGAACTGTGACTGAACTTTATGATTATCATGATAGAATTACTAACTTGCAGTATTTACCGACAGAAGAAGAGGCATATTTTCTTGCCCGCAACCTGCCCATTCAAGTAAACGGAGAAGCAAGTGAAACAAAAGAAGTTTCTAACTATAAGGATTTGTCCAGAGTAGAAACTAATTTTATTCGCGGTGGATTTTGTTTAATCTTAGGCGAGGGATTAGCACAAAAATCTGCAAAAGGATTACGTATTTTGAAAGGATTACATAAAAATGGATTTAGAATTCAGGATTGGGAATGGCTTGAAGACTATGTCACCTTGCATGAAAAAAGAAATAAGGGAAAAACTGATTCAAGTCCGATTTATATTAAGGATCTTGTTGCCGGTAGACCGGTGTTCGGTCATCCGGGAAAAGGATTTCGATTTCGATATGGCCGAAGCAGGGCCGCCGGATTTTCTGCCGTGAGTGTTCATCCTGCAGTCATGGGAATTACTAATGATTTTATTGCGACGGGAACACAATTAAAGGTAGAAAAACCGACCAAAGGATGCATTGTTACTTTGTGCGACAGTATTGAAGGCCCTCTTGTAAAATTTAAAAATGGGAACGTTAAAAAAATAGAGAGTTATGATGAAGCAAAAAAAGCGTATCCTGATGTTGAAGAAATTATTTATTTAGGGGATATTTTATTTCCACTTGGAGATGTTATTAATAGAAATTCTGCGCTCATTAAGCCCGGTTACGTTGAAGAATGGTGGAAATTAGATTTAAAGAAATTGCGGGGCAGTTGTGATGATGCGTTTAGTGTTTCATTTGCGACGGCAGTCTTATTAAGCAAACAATTAGGTGTTCCACTCCATCCCCATTATATTTTTTACTGGAACCAATTATCGTATGCTCAATTTTTAGATTTTATTGATTGGTGCAATCATGCTCTCGTGCATGAAGGAAAATTATTATTTTCCTATAGTCCTTTAGAGCGAGAACGATTTTTAGGGGGCAAACGCGCGTTGGAATTATTGGGTGTTGAACACAGTGTTGGCATTGAACATGTTATTATTGAACAGGCATGGACAGGACCCCTACTTATTAATCTTGGTTTTCCTGCCAGTCACGACGGCGAATTAGCATTTTCTTATTCATTTAAAAAATATGAAGAACTTTTTATGGAACCAGATGAAAAAGCTGAAGGGAAAAAAATTCTTGAAATTATTAATATGCTTTCTTCTTTTGTTATCAAAGATAAGGCGGGAGAATTTATTGGATCACGCATGGGTCGGCCAGAAAAAGCAAAATTACGAAAATTAACTGGGAGTCCAGCAGTTTTATTTCCTGTTGGTGAAGAAGGAGGAAGATTACGCAGCGTGAATGAAGCAGCGCGTGTTGGAAGCGTGAAAGGAGATTTTCCTAATTATTTTTGCCCTCATTGTTTAAAAGAAAGCATTTATCGAAGGTGTGAAGTCTGCCATCAAAAAACAACTTTGCATTATTTTTGCAATCGCTGTTCCATGGAAATTGAGAATGAATGTGACATTCATCATGTCAAGCAAGAATTTAAATCTGGAAAAATTGATATGAGTTATTATTTAGAAAAAGCACGAGAACAATTGCAATTATCAAAAAACGAAATGCCTGAATTGATTAAAGGCATTCGCGGCACGAGCTCTGAAAATCATGATCTCGAACATTTGGCAAAAGGCATTTTACGAACTAAACATAAACTTTGCGTTAATAAAGATGGAACAATACGTTATGATATGACTGAGATTCCTTTGACGCATTTTAAGCCAGTTGAAATTGGCGTGAGTGTTTCAACATTAATTTCTTTAGGATACATTAGAGATTGTTACGGTGCTGTTCTTGAACATGATACCCAAATTCTTGAATTAAAACCCCATGATGTTCTTCTTCCTTATAATATTGCATCTGGCGATGAACGCGGCGATGATGTATTTATGAGCATCTCTCGATTTATCGACGAACTTTTAGTAAAATTTTATGGCCTATCGCCCTTTTTCTCTCTTAAGACTCGGAATGATCTTATTGGACAGTTGGGTGTTGCAATGGCTCCGCATAATTGCGCCGGCGTTATTTGCCGGATTATCGGTTTTTCAAAGGTGCAGGGACTTGTTGCAAGTCCATATCTGCATGCAGCGATGAGACGAGATTGTGACGGAGATGAAGCCGCTCTTATGCTCCTCATGGATGTCTTACTTAATTTTTCACGAAAATTTTTACCTTCTCATCGCGGAGGAACTCAAGATGCGCCACTTGTTTTAAATGGAAAAATTTTTGCGCGCGAGGTTGATGATCAAATTTTAGATTTTGAACTTGTCTATGAATATCCGTTAGAATTATATGAAAAAGCTGAAAAGGGTTTACATTCGAGCGAAGTAAGCATTGAAATGGTGAAACAACGCCTGAAAAACGGCATTGATCCCTATGTTAATACTGGCTTTACTCATGATACTATTGATTTTAATGCCGGATGCACCTGCAGTTCTTATAAGACTTTGCCGACGATGAAAGATAAAGTTGCCGCGCAAATGAACTTATGTGAAAAATTACGCAGTGTTGATCATGCAGATGTCGCACGTCTTATTATCGACCGGCATTTTATGCGCGATCTAAAAGGCAACCTGCGAAAATTTTCTCAACAAAATTTTCGCTGCAGCACGTGCAATACAATTTATCGACGACCACCATTACGCGGCACCTGCAGTGAATGCGGCGGAAAAATAATTTTTACCATCTCTTATGGAAGCATTGTCAAATATCTTGCTTCTGCAATGGAATTAATTGCGAATTATGATGTGCCAGCTTATATTCAGCAAGATTTAGCATTAACAAAAAAATATATTGAAAGCATTTTCGGAAAAGATAATGAAAAACAACAAACTATTAATAAATGGTTTTAGTTATTGTTTTTCTGTCTGATTAAAAATTTCGAAGATTTTTAACATAATGAAAAACAAGAGAGCATTGAGAAGTGGTTTTGAAAATTTATCGAGAGAAAATAACTTACAGAATATAATATAAAATTGTTGGGATTAATAAGCAGCCCATTAAATGCGTTCGAGTTATATTTTTTGTGATGGCAAATAATCCCAACGCCGTCGCGGTTATAAAAATCATGAGACCGAGTATTTTTCCCTGCATTGTTGCGTCTGAAAAATTAAAAACCACGGCTATGAGAATAAGAAAAACACTATAAGAAATTTTTTTATAATCAAAAGCGTTAATTTTTTCTGCGCAATATTTTGCGCTTTTTATTGCGATTGCCGCAGCTATTATCCCTGTGACTAGCATTACTCCCATTAAAAAAGTAAGATTTGATAGGTTTATATCTGGAAGCAATTGTGAAACAGCGACGGCAGCACCAGTTCTTGTTTTTTGAATTACATACAATGTGACAAATGAAAGTCCCATAACCAATGTGTTAATTATTCCTATTAAAAATAAAAATTCTTTTTCATCAGTTATATTCATGGCAATTTTTCCTATAACTGCTGCCTGACTTGCTCCTAAACCTGGAAGAAATGCCGTTATTGGCGATGCGATGAGGGACGCACTTATTGCTTTGAAAAGTGATTTTTTATTTAGTTTTATATCTGAAATATGAGGAATTTTTTGCGGCGGTATTATTGTTTTTTGATGAATGCTTGCAAGCAGACCGCTTGCGCCAAACAGCCCTGTTAAAAGCGGAAGCAACGGTTCTTGCAATGGCAGATTTATCGTCGCTATTCCCAACAATCCCGCCAAGATAAAAGTTAATAATGCGAGTATTTTTTTCTTTTTTTCCAATAGCACCATCATAAGCACAATAGCAATCAAGACTATTCCCATTATTTTTTGCAAATAAGGATAGACTACTGGAAGCATAAAAACAAAAAGAGGTGTTAGCACCATCATCAATATCAATGCTATTAAATTTCCATATGTTACATACACTGCCGCAGCATATCCGTGTCCTTTCATTAATAATCTATGTCCGGGAAGAACTGACATTACAGAATCTTCATCAGGCGCACCCAAAAAAATACTGGGAATTGCATCAAGAGCGGTATGGGTTATTGCCATAGCGACGATAAACGTGGCAAGAATGAGCGGAGTTGTATATACGAGAAGATACGAAGAAACACTTACGAGCATGATTGAAATGAGATTAAAATGAATGCCGGGAAAAAGGCCGGTGAATGCGCCGCATAAAATTCCAAGAAAAAGCGCGAGAAAAAGTTCTAAGAGCA
>CAYIPM010000019.1:2145-9374 GCA_964365195.1 Candidatus Woesearchaeota archaeon | reverse complement strand
AATCTGACGACGTCTATCAGAAATATAAAGTGTTTACTTGTAATAATGCTGGAACATCGACGAGTTCGTGTAGTTCCAATGTTGATCTGCGACTCGTAGAAAATTGTTCTACAACGTGCATCAATGGTCAATGCAGCATAAGTCCTGTTTGTACAAATCGTTATGCAACTCAATTAATTGCTCATAGTCCTGCATATACTGGATATCAGCCACATCCGACGGTAACTGTTGCAGGTGGCGCAGAAAAAGTGTTAGGAGCGCCTGAAAAAATTGTACATACCTCTGATGTAAATTTTGATAATATCGGCAATACACCAGGGTTTGTCACTGTTGGATTTGAAGGCAACACTGTTGTCAGCGATAAAACTGGAAACGATGTTCGTATTCATCTGATTGATTTGAATGAAGCGTTTGAAGTGTTTGCCAGCATGGATGGAGTGTCATTTATTTCAATCGGAAAAAGCACTGCAACTGGTCCTGCGTTGCAAGCAACACAGGTGGAATTTGATTTAAGCAGGGGCGGTCTTCAAACAGCAAAACAAATTAAAATTGTCAACAGCGTCGTGCAATCAGGAACTAATGAAGGCCCAGATATTGACGCAATTGAAATAGTGTCATGCTAAGTAGTGAAAAAATCTCCTCTCTTGCATTGGCTATTTCAAAGAAACTATTTTAGATTGGTAGAGTTGCAAGAAACTATTTTCCAGCTTCATAATGTTTAAAAGTATTGTAACTATGAAGTTAAGATGAAAATGGGGAAACCTTTCAATATATCGCAGCAATTATATCTTTACTTTTTTATTGCTTTTGTTATAGTATTAACCTCTTTATCAACAATACCTGTAGCAGCACTCACGGGAAGTATTGGCAATGCCCGCATGATTTTGCGGGTTGAAGCAGGAGATGTTATTGAAAAATGTGTTCTTGTGAAAAATGTCAATGACCAAGAAGTACAAATAGAAGTTTCTGCGAGCGGTGAACTTGCACAGGATATTATCTTTAAAGAAAAAGATTTTATTATATCTGCACATGAAGAAAAAAATGCCTGCTTTACTCTTCCAATAAAAAAGGAGGGAACAAGCGAAACAAAGATACTGGTTGCATTTAATTCTCTTGGTGAAGGAAGCGGCATCGGATTAAGTTCAACCGTTATTGTTATTGCGAAAGAAAACAGGGGGTTTTTTGACGGACTTTTTGGCAATGATGAAGAGTCGGATGAAGAAAATTCAATAGATATTAACTATGACGAAACTAACAGTGATGCCCTTTTTTTTAAAGGCATATCGTTGAAGATTATTTTTGTATCATTATCCACTATTACATTAACAGTTATCTTAATTGGATTACTCTTTTTTTATAAAAAGAAAAATGTTTTACACATAACAACCTCTCATGAATCAATTAAACAAAAAAAAGAGCGGAAAATAAAAGATGAATAATGTAATGATCTTTGCGTTTTTTTTGAGTGTATTGTTTTTAATGGGAAATGCAGCTGCGTATCAACGATTATGCTTAACAAGTGGTCAAAGTGTTCCTAACCAACAAGATTCTCGTTATACCTGTCAATCGGATAGATGTGAAATATGTGTTACCGACAACAACTATCCAACAAATCCTTCTTACTGTAATAGTGTTAAAGGATGTCAATTGTTTAATACAGAGGATAACAATCCTCTCGTAACAAACAATTCTTCGACGGTAAATAATAATAATAATAATAATAATAATAATAATTCTACAGCAAATGGCAATTCTCAAACGCAAACAAATAACAATATCAATACAGACACAAATGCCGAGAATACTATTAACTCAAATGAAGATTTTCCTGTAGAGCTTAGTGGTGATACTATTAAAAGTACACCAAAAGAAAAAAATACAGAAACTCCGAAAAGCATTTTTAGCTTTAGTAGTAGAAACGAAAAAACAAACAATGAAAATTCTGGGACCTATTCTAGTTATCTTTTAATTATCTCATCAGGAATAACTTTTATTCTTTTTATTATCTTAGTCAGTTTAGTAATTATCTACAATTTTAAATTATCTGCGAACAATTTAACTCATGCACCTTCACAGAAAGTGAAACTATAAAAAATGAAAACAAAATTATTTACCTGGAGCTTTTTTGCATTGCTTATTGTCGTACAGATGGTTAATGCTTATAACATTGGTTATGTTGTTAATAATCCTTCAAATTTAGCAGCAAATGAAATTGCCTTGCGAGACTTTCTTCGCGCGCAAGGACATACTGTTGCCATTCTTGATGATAGCGTCAGTCAAGTAAGCGCATATACTCTTCTCATCGTAAGCAATAGTGTTATTAATGATATACAATTTGACAACAAGAATTATAAAACTCTTTTTTTAAGCAGTAAAATCGCTTCAAGGCGAGGATTGTCCGCGAGTTATGGCATGAGCAGCGGTAGAGATGTTGTCGTTGATCGCATTGAATTTATTACTGAAGGATTTTCTTTAGGAACAAGACAATTATATATATCTCAGAGCAATATCAATTATGTTTTATCTTGTTTTGCAACAAATGCAAAAAGTCTTGTATACAAATCAGACCGCACGCGAAGTGTTTTATTAACTGTTGATAAAAATTCATTATTGTTGAACCAGGGGTGCAGCAACCGAACTTTACCGCTTAACGAACGAAATGTTTTTTTCGGATTATATAAAACAGAGGCATGGAATGACGATGCAAAAAAATTATTCCTGCGATCTGTTACATGGCTCGTCGATGGAGGACTTGTTGACAAGGATGCGGACAGTTATATTGCAATTGAATCTGGAGGAAATGATTGCAATGACAATGATCCTACGATTAATCCTGGCGCAAGCGATATAACAAAAAATTGCCGCAATGATGCACCAATCATTTCCCGCGCAACACCATCTGAACAAGCATTAAATGTTTTACGAAATATTAAAAAAGAGTTCAGCATCGAAGTGCAAGATGAACAAGTGAACACTTTAATAATCAACTGGAAAATTGATGGCAATGTTGTTGGAAGCGGAAGCAATTTTAGTTTTACAAAAAATAGCGGCGATTATCTTCTTGAAGTAAGTGTTTCAGACGGCGAATTTATAACAAAAAAAGAATGGACCATTCAAGTGCGTGATAGCAGCGCATTTAGCTGTTCGCAGGTAGGCGGACAGATTTGTTCAGCAGATACTGTCTGCAACAGCCAAGTCTATCACGTAAACGAGGCAGTGGTGTGCTGTTCTGTAAGCTGCAGCGCAAAACCAATTGCATTTAAAAATGTCGCAAAAAGCTGCACGACAAAAAATAACAATATTGAAATAAGTTTTGATAATCTTGCGGATGATAATTTTTATGTGCATGAGAATATTGATTTTAATCTCAAAATAAAAAACAAGCTTGACAAAAAATCTGAATTTACCAGCACCAGTTATATTTACGATCTCACAAAAGAAGATGCCCTCAGCAAAGAAAAATCTTCCTGGACTATTCAGAAAGATTCTATTGAAGAAATAGATATTACTTTAAAAATTCCCGACGATGCACGCGAAAATAATCAGTTTTTTTTGTACAGCTATGTTGAATCAGAAGACAGAAGCTGCAACGAAAATTATCAAATTATTGATATTCAAAGAAAAAGTGAAGAGATTATCATTGATTATTTTGATTTTAAAGATGAGGTTTATTTTTGCGGAGACTCCATTGAGTTTGAAATGGGATTACAAAATCTAGGAACAACAAACCGCAATGTTGATCTAGAAATTGAAAACAAAGAATTGGGCATTAAAATAATAGACAGTGTTACGCTTGAAAAATACGGAGATGACGATAGCAAAAAGAAAACATTTGTGGCCACATTGCCCGAAACAGCAAAGGCAGGCGAACATATCATTAAAGCAAATCTGGGTTTATCACAGAAGACAATTTCTGCTGAAAAAAAATTATTGTTGGGCACATGCAAATATACTGTGCAAGAAGAAACATCAACAGAACCGATTGTTATTAAAGGTTCATCACTTCCAATCAGCGAGAATACAAAACGTTTTTTTGAAAATTCTGGCGTACCTCTCTATTTTCTCTTGATTCTTATCAGCATTGCTTTTTTTAGTGTTACAATTCTCTTTATTTTCTGGAGAAAACAGATTATCACGACGAAGAAAATAAAATCATCGCAGAAAAAATAAAAAATCCCCTCGAACGCTTGCGCTCACTTCACACTCGCAATTTCATTTTATTATTTTTTATTTATTGTCAAAATTAAATTGCTCGCTAGCTGCGGGGTATTTTTTAAGCCTCCAGATGGGAACGACGAAAAATCATTGCAAGCAATGAGGTATTAAACTCATTTGGAGCAATAAAATCTAAAGAGTTTTGAATAACCTCAATTAAAAATTCTCTATAACTTATTAGGGAAAAACTTATGTCTTTCACTATAATTTGTTCAATTAATTGAGTCGTATGCTATATCACGACGAAGAAAATAAAATCATCACGAAAAAAATATAGAAAGTTTTGAATTTGATGTTTTTCAAAACTCTCTAAGAAGGACTTTGAAGAGATTTCCTTCGGAAATGTGGGTTATTCAAAGTCCTCTATAGGATATTGTAATATATACTTTGATATAGATATCTTAAAACAGTCATTGTAGCAACAACAATGTTTAAAAGAGTCATTTTATAGTTGTAACTATAAAATGACAAAAAGAATTATCCCCGTTTTAGTATTGTTATTAGTAGTAACAGCACTTTTGCTTTTTTTTATTATCTTTATTCATTTTGACTCTTATACCTCTGTTCCCGTAGAAACACAGGACTTTATAACACGCGATCTTGTCATTGAAGAATTAGTCTATGATGAAAGTACCGACGAAGGGGCAGTTTCTTCTATTCTTAAAACACGCTTTAATCCTCCTTATCAATCTGTTGATCAAAATAAAAGCGGTGGAGATAATACTGTCCTAAAACCGCAAGAATGTCGCACCGATTCTCAATGCGGAAACGATTTTTATTCAACTCCTTTCTGCTTTTCCGGAAATGTCTATCGTTATAAAACTGAATTCAGCTGTGCAGCGGGCAGTTGCGATAAAGACAAAAAGAAAGAAATTGTTGATCACTGTCTTTTAGGCTGTTCTAATAGCGCATGCATCAAAGGTGCCTGCTCGACGAATAATGACTGCAATGACAATAATCCTACAACGTTCGACAGTTGTGTCAATCCTGGAAAAATAAATTCATTTTGTAAAAACGAACCGATGAGTTGTTCTAAAAATAGTGATTGTGGCAGTGATGGATTTATTGAAAATAAATTTTGTCAATCTGACGACGTCTATCAGAAATATAAAGTGTTTACTTGTAATAATGCTGGAAGTTTAAACAGTTCTTGCACTTCTACTATTGATCAAAGACTTGTGACAGATTGTCCCCAAAGTTGTTCGAGTGGTGCGTGTACAAATTTTGCATGCAATATTGATAATGACTGTGATGATAGTAATAATTATACTCGCGATAGTTGTGTCAATCCGGGAAGTGTTAGTTCATTTTGCAAACATGATGCCATTGCCTGTTACACAAATCAAGATTGCAACGACACTAATCCAAAAACACAAGATGTGTGTCATGAACAGGGAACTGTAAACGCTTATTGCACTCATATTTTTGTTTCTTGTAATAGCAATAGTGAATGCAATGATAACAACAGTTATACAAAAGACAATTGTGTTAATGCAGGCACTTCATATAGCTACTGTAATTATGAAAACATTCGCTGTATTACAAATACTGACTGCAATGATGCCAATAATCGCACAAAAGATAGTTGTGTGAATGCTGCAACTGTTGATTCATTTTGTAAAAACGAACCGATCAGTTGTTTTTCAAACAGCGAATGTAACGATAGCAATTCAAAAACACAGGATAGTTGCGTGAATGCAGGAGAGCCAGGAAGTTTTTGCAAACATGAGGGCATTGTATGTACAACTGATAATGATTGCGAAAATGAACAAGCGGGAAATAAATTCTGCGTTGATACTAATGTTTTCCAAACATTTACAAAATGGAGCTGTATCAATGGGGGAAGCATTCAATCTTTGTGTGTTGCAAAAAATGAAGATAGAAAAATGCTTACCTGTCCCTCTAACAATATGTGCTCTGCTGGAAATTGTATTAGTGTTACTTGTTCAAAAAACAGTGATTGTGGTATGAATGATCTTGTCGGCGTTGCATTTTGTAAAAATGATGATGTGTATAAAAATTTCAAAACTTATATATGTACAAATCCTGCCAGCTCAACAAGCGCATGTAACTCTGATATTGAAACAAAGCTATTTTCAGATTGCATGAACGGTTGCACTAACGGACAATGTAATACAGGCACTCTGGAAATCTGCACCAACGGCATTGATGATAATGCCGACGGTAAAATTGATGGGCTTATAGAACTTAATCCGAATAATGGAGAAACAAAAAAGATTGGCAATGCGCGAGCATGGGATACTTATGCTATTGTTGAAAATGTTATGCGCGCTCATGGACAATCTTCTCCTCGTGATTTACTTGGTGTTGGTTCTGACGGCGGCGCTGCATTTGTCGGAGGAATTGGGGGCGTTTATAGTTCTCTCATGGGAACAAAGGTATGCACTATTATGGGCTATCAAAACTATGCCGCAATAAATGGTGTTGACTACACTAACAGAATTATTTGGTCAAATGGTGGCGATAGCGTCTATAACTGGAACGGCGCAAACTGGGAACGAATTGATGATTTAAAACCCCATAACAATCCTCTTCAAATTTCATGGATGGCAGATATCACTTGCAAAAATCGACTTGCCGCATGCAACGATGGATGGGACAACGACAACGACGGAAAAACTGATAGCGCTGACGATGGATGCACTTCGAGAAATGATGATTCAGAAGTCATGCATGATCCGATGTGTTCTGCAAACAATCAAAATACAAATGGTAATATGCTTGAAACTAAAACCTACTGCGCACCAGAGCCGCGTGAGACAGATTTTTGCATACAAATCTACAAGCCAGTCTGCGGCTGGTTTGATCCTAACAAAATACAATGCATACGATATCCTTGTGCGCAAACATTTTCAAATAGCTGTGTTGCATGCAGTAATAACGACGTGTTATACTGGACAGAAGGAGAATGTCCGCAGTAAAAAATAACTAATAATCAAATTCTGCTGATCGTGGCCGCACTAATCTTTCAAACATATTTAACGCGTCTATTT
>CAYIPM010000019.1:0-2045 GCA_964365195.1 Candidatus Woesearchaeota archaeon | reverse complement strand
AATTCTGCTGATCGTGGCCGCACTAATCTTTCAAACATATTTAACGCGTCTATTTTTTTTATTTCTTCTTCAGTTAATGTGAAATCAAAAATTTCTAGATTCTCTTTGAGATGTTCAACTGAACTTGCTTTTGGAATAACGACACAATTTTTTTGCAACAGCCAGCGCAAACTAATCTGTCCCTCATTTTTTTTATGAACTTTTCCAATTTCTTTTAGGAGCGGATTGCCATAAACCTGTCCTCGTGCGAGGGGAGAATAGGCGACAAGGATTATATTTTCTTTTTTACAAAAATCAGCAAGTTCTTTTTGATATAAGAACGGATGAAATTCAATTTGATTCACAGAAATGGGTAATTTTATTTTTTTGGTGATTGCAAGAAAATCTTGCAGATGATGAATAGTGCAGTTACTGACTCCAAATGATTTTATTTTTCCTTCATCATATAATTTTTTGAATGAGCGAAAAATTTCTGAATACAAAAGATTTTTTCGCGGCCAATGCAAGAGATATTGATCTAGATAGTCAGTTTCTAATTTTGCCAATGATTCTTCGCATGCAGCCAATACTCGATAATAATCTAATCCATCTGGGGAAACTTTGGATGTTATAAAAATTTCTTCCCGTTTTATTTTCTTTATTGCTTTTCCTATTTTTTGCTCATTATTATATGCTTCTGCACTATCGATATGACGATATCCTAATTCAAGCGCTTTTTCTACTGTCACAATTGCATCTTCTCCTCGTAAGTTCCATGTGCCCAGACCGAGCTGAGGCATTTCCAATTTATTATTTAATTGTATCGTTGGAATTTTGTGAGACATTTTTTCAATTTATTTTGCCAATGCAAAATCTTTATTATGGAGATTTTGCTGAATGATTTTTTAAAGCGTGCGCATACCACTCAAGTTCTTCCAAGAATTTTTGTGTGCGATCTTCATACATTTTTGTGAGATCGTTTCCATCATTGTCAAATGCTTCGTGCACTTTTACAATTGCCAGGACTTTTGGAATACTTGGCATGCCCAATTCTGCAACCATTTCCCGTAATTGCACTGCGGCGCGTACGCCTCCAAATGTTCCACCAGAATAACTGACAATTGCAGACGGTTTATGCGTAAATTCTTCCATAAAATAATCCAACATATTTGACAATGCAGGAGGAATACTGTGATTATATTCTGCTGACACAAGCACAATCGCATCGCTCTCTAAAAAAATTGTGTGCAATTTTTCAAGTAGATGCGGCGCTTTTCCTTGTTCAAATTCTTTGTAGCGTTTTTCCAAAAGAGGAAGCGGATATTCAAGCGGATCAATAAACAGTATATGATGACCGCGTTTTTTTAATTCATTGACGATGTATCGTGCAGCTTTTATTCCCTGCCTGCCTTCTCGCACTGAACCAAGCACGACGGCAATTTTTAATTTTTTAGTCATACTAGAATCAAAGTTTGATAATATTTATATATTGTTATTTCGTTAAATATTTATTATGAAAAGGGGTTTGAAATTATTTGGTTTTGTATTTTTAGCAAGTGTTGTTGTACTTTTATCAACGAGTTTTGTGTCTGCCGGCTTGTTTAGTGATGTACAAAATAATCTGCAAAAATTTTTTAAAAATTTTTTTGGGGTTGAGAATAATTTGCAAAAAGCGCCTGCGGCATGCAATGACGGTAATGATAATGATGGTGATAATAAAATTGACGGCAATGATCCCGGATGCTGGCAAAATCAAGATGATCCTTTAAGCTGGAATCCTAATGATAATGATGAACAGGATGTAATACCACAAAATAAACTCCTTGCTCACTATGCATTTCAGAATGATTATTCTGATTCTTCGGGAAATAATAATCATGGAACAGTACGAGGCACTCCAAATTCGTATTTTGCTGAAGGCAAAATAGGCAAAGGAGTGCAATTTGATGGCGATGATTATATTGATGTTTCTAATCAATTTCCAATTGCCAATGAGATAACTGTTTCTGTCTGGATTAGAACTTGGAGCAATGATTTGTTTGTTTTGGGTGAACGAAGTTCAAATA
>CAYIPM010000018.1:0-9624 GCA_964365195.1 Candidatus Woesearchaeota archaeon | reverse complement strand
GGCACTAAACTGCCTCCTTATACATATATTCATTAGCAACTTATAAATATTATTAATTATTCTTTATTCCATGCAACTTGCATTAATATTTGATCATGCGGGATTTTTAGTGTGGCTGTTTTTTATCTATCTCGCTTTGCATGATTTGAAAAACAGAAAATTGATTGCATTGCCTCGATATTTCTTATTGTTCATTGGTATTATTGGAGTTTTACTTGACGGTGTTTTATTACTTAGTTTATATGCCAGTTGGCCTTTTATTCAGTATGCATGGATGTTTGATCACTTAGGCATTCCTGTTTTTTTATTCACTCTTTTTTTGTCCATACACGATTTGAGAAATAAAGTGATTAAGAAAAAATGGAGTAGATTGATTTTGCTTATAATAAGCATTGGCGGATTAATTGCTGACGGATTTATACTGATGAGGTATTATTTTTTGTAATCATAGTCAACGACATTACTATTTGACCGTTTTGTCGTTGACTTATTAGGAAAAGCAGAAATTTTTGGTAAAAAATTTATGTCTTTTACTACAGTATCTCCGCATACGCAATTTTATTTATAGAGGACTTTGAATAACTCTAATTTCCGAAGGAAATCTGTTCAAAGTCCTTCTTAGAGAGTTTTAATAATTAAGTTTTTCAAAACTCTCTATATTATTTGATAGCTCTCATTAACCAAACCAGCAATTAAACAGATTAATCATTGAGGTGAAATAATATACCTATCATCTTCATGCAATGTTGTCAATTAATAAAATTTGTATTTTAAGATCTGTGCGGAGATACTGAAAAGAAAATATAATTTAAAACTCATTCACAACTTCTTTAATGTAGCCGCGGTTTTTCAGCCAATCAATCGCTGCAGGTGTATACTTGAATACAATATCGCCGCGTTTATCGCCGTCAAATTCCCACGGCTCAACAATCACTGTATCGCCCGGTCGAATCCATAATTTTCGTCGTAAAGATCCTGGAATTCGGCAATTGCGCTGTTTCTCATCAAAACATTTTACAATCATTCGATTTGCACCGACTCTTTGTTCAACAATGCCGATAACTTCTCTATTCCGAGGAATACGCACCCGTATCGGTTGATTCGGGCTTGGTTGATTATGTTCTTCTCGCATCACATTACCAGAAAAAGTACGTTTATAAGCGTTGTGAATTATTTTTTTAAGCTGAATAATCTTTCAGCTTTGTAAGTTTCTTTTCCTTTTCTTTGTTTTACTAATCCGGTTTTCTCCATAAATACTAGCGCCTTTATTGTAGTCGACCACTCAGATTTTATCTCGTGGGAAATTGATTTTACAGATAACTCCTTTTTATTTTCAAGAGTTTTTATAATATCGGCTATGACATCAAGAATATTCCTTCGGGTCATATGTATAAAAAAACAGATAAGCTTTTATACAAAATATGTATAATTATACAGATAGTTTAAATAAAATGATAAAAGCAGATTTACAGAATACACGACGACTTAATTTTGGGTGTGGTAAGGACGTAAAAGAAGGTTATGAAAATGTTGATCTTGAAGATTTTGACTTCAACGTTTTCCCCTATCCCTACAAAAATAATTTTTTTGATGAAATTTTTTGTCGACAAGTGCTTCAACTTCTTCAAGATCCAGAAAGAGTTTTGAATGAATTATGGAGAATAAGTAATCAAGGAGCTATTATCGAAATATATGTTGCTTATTTTAATAATAAAGGTGCTCATAATGACATAAAAACAAAATATTATTTTAATGAAAATTCTTTTAAGTTTTTTGTAGAACATCCGGCTGAGTCCCATAAGAGGAAAAAATTTGAGTTAATACATCTCTACCGAGAGCCAACCTGGTTTCTGAAATGGTTACCTCATTGGCTATTAAATAAAATTGATTATTTTATTTCAGGAATATTTCAAGATATCCATATAAAATTAAAGGTGGTGAAATGAAGGATCAATAATTCTTTTAAAATTTCGCAAAATAAAGAAATTGTCTAAAATTTCACTATCTGTCGCAGCAAACTACGGAGTATTTGTCACAAAATTTTTGCTGCGATCGAGCAATTTCTCATTTTCAAATTGACGACGCAACTCGCAGTTTCATTTTCCTATTTTTATTTATTTGCTAAAATGAAACTGCTCTCCTCGAAATTTCATTTTATTATTTCATTTAATTTTTAAAAATGAAAATTCTCTTTTCGTTATTTCGTTTTTATTAGAATTTTTAATTTTACTAAAAAGAAATAACTCACAAGCTGCAGGATATTAAACCCAATTTGAAAATAACGATACGAACACAGATTTTATATAGTATATAATTATATAATTATATGGCAACAACGATACAAATTGATGAAAAGACTTTATTATTGTTGAAAAAACTCAAGGAAGAATTGGAAGCTTCGTCCTATGATGAAACAATTGTTAAGATGGCAATGAAGCAAAGGAAACCCAGTTCGATGGCAGGTTCTTTAAAAAAGTACATGGGAAAAAATACTTTGGCAGATGTTTTAAAAAATCATCGAGATAAAAATGACCGATTCTAAATTTATTGATTCTTCTGTATGGCTAGCATATTTTTTTGAAGGCGAGCATATATCTCTATTAGAAAGCGAAGAAATACTTTTTGTTTCTGTTCTTTCACTCTTTGAAATAAAGAAAAAATTATTAGAAAAAAAAATTCCGGGTAACATAATCAATGAAAAAATTTCTTTTGTCAAAAAGAGAAGTCATATCATAATCATTGATAACAAAATTGTTGATAAAGCTCTTGAAATTTTTGAGAAATATAAATTGCCGACTGTCGATTGTCTTATTTATGCAAGTTCAATATCTCATAAATCTTTGTTAATAACACGCGATAATGATTTCAGAGGATTGCCTGATGCTGCAGTTTATAGTTAAAACAGCGTCGTCTGCTTTTTGCCGTCGATTAATTGATGCACGTCGATGTTGAAAACCTCAAAAATATTTTCGACTGCCGGCAAAATTTGGTTTTTTAAATAATAATCAATATCATATTTTCCCGACTCAGTAGGCAATTTTGCTTTTTCTCTAACGAGCGCTTTCTTTTTTTCTTTTTCGCTGCCCTTCATTTCTGCGATGTAATATTCAATAAGCATGCCGATTGTTATCTGCATTCCTTTTTCCTTCATTTTTTGGGCAATAGTGACATGTGGATTAATGGAACGGTAATCCTCAATTAATTTTTTAAGCTGCGTTCTTATGATTAACTCGGTAAGCGGAACATCTCTCTCTTTTATTTTTTTTATAATTTCTTTGATATAGTCAAGCGCTTTTTTTTCGTTGCCGTTTTTTAAAATTAATTCTAGAATAATGTTTTGTGTTTTTCGGGCTAATGGGCACCAATCTCTGCGCACGGTTTCAAAGCCACGGATTCGCATGCGGTCGTTTTGATCAATAACTGCATATTTTTTCTTTGCTCCAGTGTCCCCGTTTCTTTTGTTAACCCAAATGCCTCGTTTGTAAAATTCTTCCAAATCAAGTTCCATAATGCCTGGAAGATTTGCATTGATTTTTTTAAGCAGATTTTCCACGTCGCTTTTTGTTTTTCTCCCTTGCAAAAATGCAATTGAATCAGTATCAGAATAGACAATGGCATAGCCCTCTTTTTCAATATAGTGAATTGTTTCTTTAATAGATTTTCGCGCAAGCGCTGCAGCTGAAGCAGCTGCTTCTCTGCAATAGTATCTGGCGCCGAAAAACCCTAAGTAACCATACGCCGCGTTGGTTAATAATTTGAATGCATTGCTTCGCGCTTTAATAATCGGATTCGGATTTTTTTGCAGTTCTTTTTTGTATTCTTTTCTTTTGAGAATAATTTCGTTAAGCATGTCTGCAAAAAAACTTTTTTGTTTTGAAAAATAAACTTTTTTTTCATCAATATCTATTGCAAGCGCGTGTGGCTCTTTTTTTTCTAGCAATGCCGCTTTTGAAAGATTATAGGTGACAATCACAGAACCATACATACTCGTAAAATCAAAAAATACAACGTTGTCGTAAAGTCCTGGTTTCGGCTGATAGACAAATGCGCCGGTATATTTTTCCTCATTTTTTCTTTCATCTTTTTCATTAAAATGTGGGCGTTTTTCAATTATCTCGTCGAATTTCTCAAGATTATGCAATATAAAATTTTCAACATGAGCTGACATGGTATCTCGTGATACATCAAAGAGAGGTTCCTGCACTATTTTTGAAAATTCTAGAAGATCAGGCCAGATTTTTTCAGCGATTTTATAGGTGAGCAATGAATCCTGCAGAGAATATTCAAAATATTTTTCCCATTCGTCGTTAGTAATTAATGATGAATGTTTGTGCATCCATTCCGATTTTCTCTCTCCGAGCAATTCCTGCGCGACGTCATTGAGTGAGAGCGTTTCTGACTGCAAATACGGCGCGTAGACAACCCGAATAAAGCGCAAAATATCCAGGTGTATTATTCCTTTAATTTTAGCAGTTAACAGCCGGCCTCTAGAAAAATTTGGCTGCGAATTATCAAGCCCTAATGTTAATTTGTAATTGTTTTTTTCTGCGCGCGCTCGTAAGTATGGCAAGTCAAATCCGTCAGAAAAATATCCAACTAGAATATCAGGATCATACTCTTTAACGGTATGGACAAATTTTTCTAACATATCTAACTCGTTTTTGCAATGCTGTACGTATTCTTTTTTTGTGTTTTTTTTCCAGCTAAAAACTTTTTTGAAATTTTCTCCAACAAGACTTATCATGACAATCTCTCCTTTTCCTATTTCAAATTCGTCTGTTTCAATATCATAAGCGAGCATTTTTGGTTTGTATTCTCTTTGGGCATCTAATGAAATTTGTTTAATTTTTTCTGCTTTGAGACAAAGCTGGAAATCAAAACTTCTATCAACACCGCCATATTCTGGAGAGTTATTGAGTAAAACTCCGTCAATTTCACACCATTGCAATGGCTTTATTTTTCTTTCGAGAATATAACGGGTAATGAACGTGAGATCATACTCGCGAATTTTGTCTATTTCTCTTTCTTCTATTTTTTGAGAAATTTCGTACGCGTCTTTATGATTAGATATATATACTTTAATTGCTTGGACACTTTTGCCTAAAAATTTTTTATCGCGCAGTTCTGTTTTCAAAACATGAGATTCTCGATTATTATTTTTTATTGTAATTTTTTCAATTTTTTTTCTTATCTCATCTATTTTTTTAACAGAAGTATTTTCCTTGAGAATTGCCCAGAAATAGACGTCACAGGTATCGATAATACAGCAGCGTTTTCTGTCTTGAGTTCTTCCAACTATTTTGATGTAGTTTTTTCCTTCAAAGTCAAACCCCTCATAATCTAACGGCATAAATTGAATTGTTGTCATGCAAGAAAAAAGAGGGAGAGTTATTTAAATCTAGCTTAATACAAGTTGCGCAATTATTCCTGCGATGAACACCAATGAAATAAGCAGGATAATAAACCAATTTATGGGCATGACATATTCCGGTTTTCTGTCTCCCTTTATTTTTGCTTTTTTATTCATGATAAGAATTATAATTCCCGTAAGACCTCCTGAAATAACGCCGCCGATGCCTAATATCTGAATGAAGTTTATTTTATCTGTATAATAAAGAATTAGATACGCTATAAGGGGGGGCACAGCAACGAGCAAAAATGTTTTTTTTCTGGAAATTTTTAAATCGAATGCATAGAGATCTTTCAAGCAAAAGCTGGAAACAAAATAACAAGTGAACATGGTGAAAATTCCTAAAAAACTGACTCCTTTCCCCAGTCCTATTGTCGCTATTGGCGAAATATTTTTGCCTAATGCCCCCACTAATGCAACACTAAAAAATATGTAGAGAATAATGGGAATCAATATGCCGAGGATAATTGCTTGTTTTAACTTTTTTTCTGATCCTTTCATAATCATTTCCAATTCAGGAATTGCGTTGAAGCCGATTAATGCAAAGAGAACAATGCCAAAGGGCAGAAATATATTATTTATTTCAATTGAAAAAATATTCTCAACAGTTATCTGATGCAGATAATATAGAAAGAGCATGCTAATAATCATAATGACTGCAAACACTCCTACAGTGGTTATTTTTTTAAGACCGCGTAAACCTTCTCGCAATAATAATGTCATGGTTATCCAGAATAAAAGAGAAAAGAAGAGCGCATTGTTTGTCGTATTTGTGAAAAAGTAGGATATACTTTGCCCTTCACCAATAAGAAACGCAAGCAACGCAGCATATAAACCAAATAATAATGCGAATGACATGGCAAACCTATATTTTTTCCCGAGGTATTTTTCCGCATACCCAAGCAATTGCATTTTTTCTTTTGTTCGCAGGGCAACTTCTCCGAGGCATAAAAACGTGTAGAGAATAATTGTTCCTAAAATAATTATCCAGAATAAACCAATGAAAAACCCTGCCTGCGCAAAACTATATGGCAACCCTAAAATTCCTGCGCCGATGATATTTGCAGCAAGCGCGCATGCGCCAATTATTATTTTTTTATTATTTGATGAAAATAATTTCATTACGCCTCTTATCTATACTGTTGAATGAGATTAAGTTTTTAAATGTGTTTTGGTTTTTTAGTATATGGTTACAAAATTAGAATCCTATCGTTGTGGTGTTTGCAGTGGAATTTTTATTGGAAGCTATGAAGATGCATTGGTGCATGAGGAGATTCCAATAGATACCCCGCTACCGAAAGGATTAGTTCTCCTAATGTCTCCTTTTCATCTTGAAAGATATGGTATTATCTATGATCAAGCTTTGAGAACTGGCGGTCTTATTGATCAAAATAAGTATGCTCATGATTATCTGCAAACCGTTATTGAATTTTATCCTAATTCAGATGGAGGATTAGAAGAAGACCAAGAGATTACACAAAGCTCTCGTTACATTAAAGAATGTCTAAGAAAAAAAGAGTATGAATTATTGTCAGTAGAATTTCCTCGATTTGTCTCGCGTTATGATCATTGCTCTCGTTTTTATACGAGAGTGTTATTTCCTTCAATGCTTATCAACGTGAACGAAAATGTTGAATATATTGTTCGTGAATTGGACGCCACAAAATAAAAAATCCCCTCGTTCGCTGCGGCTCACTCCGCAGCAAGCTGCAGGGTATTAAACCCAATTTGAAAATAAAAATCACGCACGTTAATCTTGTTTATCATTGGAAAATATGGACCTGCCGAGAATCGAACTCTTCACCTCATCCATGCCATGAATGCATTCTACCACTGAACAACAGGCCCGTTGTTACAACAGTCTTTAAAAATAATTAAGCCTTTTAATGCTTATGAGTCTCGAAGTTTTTTTAAGAGAAGTAAACGTAATAAAATTAACTGATATTGAAAAAAAGAAATTATTAGCAATTAAAGTTGGTTTAGCAGTTCAATCAGCTGAAGAACTGCTTTCACGACACCCTCAAGCTAATTTTTATAAAACTATTTTTGATGACTTAGAAACATATATTGATATAAAAAACGAGCTAGCATATTGTTATTGTTCTTCTTGTGAATTATACATAAATGATTTACTTGAAGACGACGCATCACTTGAGAAATGGTTCCATAAAGAGAAAATAACCACTAAGCATTATTGCCCGATTTGTAAAGAATATATTGGAGAGATGATCACTATTCATCCAATTTATTGATTTTCACAATAACATTTAAAAATATTCAATCATATTAACCATCATGGAAAACCAAAATTGCATCTTCTGCCAAATATCGCAAAATAAAATTCCTGCTGACAGAACATTTGACGACGAAAACTTCTTTGCAATTCTTGATAATAAACCAAAAACAACAGGTCACACCCTTATCATTCCAAAAAAACATTACAAAACAATGTTTGATCTGCCGACAACACTCGGCAATGAACTGCTCGACGCTATAAAAAAAGTTTCATTTAATCTCATAAAAAAACACAAAGCAGAAGGAATAAATATTGCAATTAATACCGGCGCAGCAGCAGGACAAATCGTAGAACATGCGCATGTTCATATTCTTCCCAGAAAAAGGTCAGACAGAGTGTATACAATTGTATAAAAGGTTATTGTTAAAGGATATTCTCAAAGTAGGAAAATTAATATTATTTCCTACAATAAAATAAAATCACAAAATGAGATTGTGAGTAGAGCTGGCTTAAACTTCAACAGCAAAAATAATTCTCACAAAATACCCGATACCAAAAGAAATTGCAGCAACACCAAAACTAATAATTGCCATTTCAAAAAATTTCTTTTTGAATGATTCATTCTTCCGGGTAAAAAAATAACTAAATAAAAAAATAACAATAAAGGCGATCACTAAAGTCAGGCTTAAAGCATAATAAACATTTTTAAAAAAAAGGTAAGGAAAAATTAAAAATAAAACAGTCATCATATAAGCAACACCGGTGTAAAACGCAGAGTACAACGCATGACTGCGTCCATCTGCTCTAATAGATAAATATTCGCTTGCTGCCATAGACAGCGACGCTGCAATGCCGCTGATAAGTCCCGCCACTGCAATAATCTGCGCATTTTGCAGCGCAAGCGTCAAGCCAGCCAACGCTCCGGTCAATTCAACAAGCGCATCATTCAGTCCCAAAACAATAGAGCCAGTATACTGCTTTTGTATCATAACAATTATTTACAACAAACCTCTTTTCAATTATAGTAAATGAAATTAATTTTCGGATATTTTAATTTCATTTCCTAAATATAGCGTAGAACATAAATAATTGAGAATTTTTATTTATGTTCTCCGAATATAGCATATGACATATTTGCTCAATTTATTAAGTCATATGCTATACCAAGGAAAAAATTTTCTTCAAGAAAATTTATTTCCGCGGGTATAACAAAACAAAAGCAAGTTTAAAAATGTTTCAAATATCTAATTCTATAAATAAACTTTTTATTTACCGCATACTATTCTCAAGCGCAATTGACTCTTTGACTTTTCCTAACTTTTGATACACATTAAATAATTTTTTCTTTGCTTCATTTCGTTCAGTGTCGGTCAAAAGAGGAATAAGCTGTTCATACACTTTCAATAACGCAAGATTTTTATGCGCGCTCTCAAATTTCTGCGCCTCGCGCATATATAATTTCACAATTTTACGTCTAAGATTCAAGCCTTCAATTTCATTTGTCGTAATTTTCAAAAAACTTTTATACACCTCACCAATTCTTTCATAATTCCCGCTTTTCATTAAAAGTTCTATTTCTTTTTCATATAACTGCAGCTTATCCATAGCGCTAACAACAAGTTGCTGCAATTTATTCAAATATTTTATTGCGTCGCTATACATAACGCGCGCCTCATATAATTTTACAAGCTCAAAATAACAATATCTCAAAACAGCAGGATCACGACTTGCATGCAGGCACGATTCAAGATATTCCATTTTCAAAAAGTCAGACATGCTGTTTGCTTTCGCTTCCATCTCTTCTTTTGTTTGTTCAACAACCTGCATAAAAACAACAATCCACGCTGTCTTTTAAAGATTGTGTATCACTCAAGAGAAAGAAAACTATAGTGAAAGAATCGCGTCTTTCCCTAATAAGTTATAGAAAATAAAATATTTTCTATCTCTCCAAACAACATGTTTGTAGACAACGACAAAA
>CAYIPM010000017.1:0-10015 GCA_964365195.1 Candidatus Woesearchaeota archaeon | reverse complement strand
CATTCAGCGTAAATAAGAAAACAATTAGGTTTTTCTCATCAATCTTTAGAAGAAGCGGATAAATTTTTTGATTATAATAATAACCTAAGGCAAGAAATAGATAAGAAAGTGTATCAAGTTCTTGCAGAATCAATGAAAGAAAGCTTGAAGCAAAATAAAAACGTAATACTTGACGCAGGTTATTTTTTTCAATGGCAAAGAAAATTGATATACGAAGAATTAAAAAATTTTGAGGTGGATTTAATTATAATTCGTGTGTTGTGTAGCGATGAAGATGAAATAAAAAGAAGATTGATAAAAAGAAAAAAAGAATTTGATAATTCTCCGCTCAATGAGACTCCCTCTTGGAATGCATATATATCCTCGAAACAAGTTATGCAGCCGGTGCATCAACGAGAGCTGATTCCTGAAATGAGCGCGACGATAATTAATTACGATACACTCACAAAAATGATTGAAGTAACGTATGGAGCAAAAGATTCTTTTAACACTAAAAAAATAATAGAAGCGCTTGAAAATGATGGCAATAATTCAGGAAGATAATTTTAACTGCCGGCATGCAGAAAAAGAAAATTTTTTAAAACTAATAAAAAATAAATTTGTCGTGGCGCTTGATTTTGATGGAGTTATTACCTCTCCCGGTGAACTCAAAAAAATATATATCAATGAATTAGGATATCGTCTGCAAATAGATGAAGTAGAAAGAGATATTTGTTTAAGTAAGGGAGTGCCTTTAGAAGACTATAAAAAAGGTGCATATAGGGCATACACTGAAAAACCTTCCCTGCTGCCGTTGGAAAAAGATTTTAAGGAAGTTTTTTACAAAATAAGAAATTTTGAAGATGTTTCTGTTTTTATTGTAAGCAGCAGGTATGATTATATGATTCCGCATTTGGAAGAATATTTAAAATTTCATAAAATAAAAGTTGATGGAATTATTGCAACGTCAGAGAAAAACAAAATCGAAGGACTAAAAAAAATTAACGCGCATGTTTTTTTTGACGATAGTATCTCAAAATTAAAGGATATTCTCCATCATGATCCGGAATTTTACAGAAAATGTTCCCTGGTTCTTTTCAGAAATAATCAGAATGTTAATCGAGTGCAGGACAGCAGCAAGATAGGGGAAGTTGCAGGATGGAAAGAATTAGAAAATTTTTTTGAAAAAATAAAAAGCGGAAATAATCACAATAATATTTAAATATCGAGATAAGAGGTAATCTATATTCATAAAACAGGTATCTTAAAATGAGAATTTTGATAACGGGAGCAAGCGGTTTATTGGGAAAAAGGGCAAGCGAGATTATTTCTAAAAATCACGAAGTAATTGGAACCTGTTATTCTCGTAAAGCAAATAATTGTGATGTCTTGGATATTACTGATGAAAGGGCAGTACATTTATTTTTTAATAAAGTTAATCCTGATGTTGTTATTCATTGTGCTGCGCTCGTCGACGCTGATTATTGCGAAAAAGATAAAAAGTCCGCAAAAAAAATAAACATAGATGGCACAAAAAATATTGTGCAAGTTTGTAAAAACCTCGAGTCTAAATTAGTTTTTATATCAAGCGATTATATTTTTAAGGGAGATAATCCGCCATATACTGAAGAAAGCATCCCGCATCCAGTAAATTATTACGGAATAACAAAAGTTGAAGGTGAAAAATTAATGAAAGAAAATCTCTCACAATGGATAATTATTCGACCGCCATTAATGTATGGAAACGATGAAACAACAAAGCCGAGTTTTATTACGCAAATAGTAACCAAGCTGCAAGAAAACAAAAATTTTTTTGTAGATAATAAAATAATAAAATATCCTACATTAACTGATGATGTAGTCACCGCTATTGTGCGATTAATGGAAAGTAATGCGAATGGAATTTATAATGTCTGTGCACCGCAAGCAATTACAAAATATATCTGGGCAAAAAAAATTGCCGAGAAATATGGATTTTCACTAGAGAATATTGTTGAAAAAAATGATTACGAAGGTGCAGAAAGACCCATTAACGCTCAGTTGGATTCATCTAAAATAAAAAAACTAGGAATAGAGTTTACAACAATTGATGAAGGATTGCAAAAGACATTCAAAACAGAGTATGCCAGAAGATATAACTTTAAAATTGTGAGATCTGACCAAGTGCCCTTAGAAGACCGAGGGCCATATGGAGGATATGCTATTCGAAGATTGTTTACAGAACCAATAGCTAATAACGCAAAAAATATCGGTTTTTATGAAACAACGATTCACCCAAACAGCGTCGTCAAAAATCACTATCATAAAAACGTAGACGAAATTCTTTATTTTTTTACAAGGGGAACAATAAAAATAGGAGAAGAGATAGCGATCGTTAATCCGCAAGATATAGTGATACTTCCCCGAGGAGTGCCCCATGAGGTAATTGCCGACGATAATGAAATTAGGTTATTGGCCATTAAGATGCCAAATATTCCTGAAGATAAAATAATAGTATCAAAAAGTCCTTGAGTGTAACTCCACACTAAAGTGTGGAGTTTGTTGAACTTTTGGATGCAAGAAAATTCTTGTTTTACATTGGAATTTTCTGCACAGAAAATCATAAAGATTTTCTCGTGATCCAAAATTTAAAACACAATAGCTACTACCACGTTCTTTAGAATGTGGTTTTAAATTTATGGACATAAAAAATTATGTTCATATAATTAAAAGAGATTATAAAATTAGGGTATGGAAAAAAAATTTATAGAATCTGGTTCGTACGCAAAGGTGCAGGTAATTGAAGGAGTAATACGCAAAGAAGCGTCTAAAAAAGGTGTTGGTAAATTGGTTGATGAAATTAATTGGATTAATAATCTGCCAAAAGAATTAAAAGAACATTTTCCAGAAATAATTCGGTACGATATTGATTCGCCAATAGTTTTTTCCGAGATGAAATATTATCCCATGAATACATTGCGAAGATTAATCATGGAAAAAATGATAAGTGAGCAAGAAGCATTAAAACAATTAGAGGTAATCTTTGATTTTATGTTTGACAAACTGTATGTGTTGCCCGTTGAGGAAGATACTCGTAATCTTGTCGAGGACGTGTATTTTAATAGGGCAAAAAATAGGCTGGGAGAAATGTCTGGACTTACTCCTATTTTTAGAAGATTGCTCAATACAAAAAAAATGATAATTAATGGAAAAGAATACGAACATATTCTGCCAATTTTAAAAAAATTAGAAGGCGATGAAAATCTCAAAAAAGCATTGCATCCTCACTGTATCAGCTATATTCACGGAGATTTGCATCTTGGAAATATTTTAGCGGATAAAGAAAATCCTCACAAATTTATTTTGATTGATCCAAGAGGAAGAGTATATGGTGGAGGCATAGGGGGAGATTATGCCTATGATTTGGGAAAAATTTGGCATTCATTAAATGGATTATATGATTTTATTCATGAAAATAAATTTAGCATTAAAAATTCTGTAGAAGAGGATGTTCTTACAGCAGAAATTGATATTTCTGACGAAGAGAATAGATTGGTTTATAAAAAAATCCTTCAGAGCATTCCCCACATGCTTCAAAAATATGAAAAAATAAGAAATGATCCCTATTGGTATGAAAGAACATTGTTTAGCGAAGTCATTCATTTTTGTTCAATGTTGCCATTTCATAGAGAAGGAGATAATTATGAAAAAAAACCAATAGCATTATATTTAAGAAGCGTCATTTTATTAAATGAATTTATGGATGGTTGGAAAAATGTTGCTAAAAAATAAAGTTGCAATAATAAGTGGTGTTGGAAATAGATTTGGTAAAGCAGTGGCGTATTTGTTTGCAAAGGAAGGATCTAAAGTTGTGCTTATTTCAAGAAATAAAGAAATAATCGATGATATTGCATTGCAGATAAATCGCGACGGCGGAGATGTTCTGGGGATTGTTTCTGACGCAACTGAATCAGAAAGTGTGAAAAAGGCCTTTGAAAAAATAATGGAAAAATACGGCAAGGTGGATATTTTATTGAATAATGCAGGAGGAAGTTATACAAAAAGGCAGACTCTCAAGGAGATGGATTATGAATTTTGGAAGCTGGTAATAAAGAACAATTTAGATAGCGCATTTCTTATGTCAAAAAATTTTATAAATTGCGTGAAAGAAAATCCAGCATCTATCATTAATATTTCCTGCGCGCATAAAACTCTTCTTGATGGTAATGGAGCATATGCCTCTGCAAAAAGCGGAATCATTGGATTCACAAAAAATTTGGCAAGGGAAGTAAGAGATAGCAATATTCGAGTTAATTGCATAATGCCCGGAGTTATTAGAAAAAATTTTGACGAGAAAAATAGTAACATCTCTCCAGATATAACACGAGAAGGTTATTCGCAAGACGTTGCATATGCGGCATTATATTTTGCCTCTCACTATTCTTCGTGGATAACAGGACAAACCTTGGTTGTTGACGGAGGAGAGGAATTATTTTTAAATCTTCAGCACGTAAGTGCTGCAACGAGTTAAATTGTTCGCAGATAGTTTAAATCTTCAGCACGTACGTGCTGCAGTTAAGATATTCACAGATATCTTAACCAGGAAAAAACAGAATGAAACTGATAAAATTAGTTGATGTAGAAAAACAAGAAAGAAATGATGGAAGAACAGTAAGAAGATTATTAAAAGAAAATATGGGAATAGAAATTAATGAAGTGCAGATTCTTTATGTAACTCATCCGCCAGGTCTTATAGAGGCGCTGCACTCACATCAGAAATCATTTGAAATTCTCTATTTTTTAGATAAGGCAAAATATAAGATAAATAATAAAGATTATGAAATTGATGAAGGTGACCTTGTAGTTTTCGAGCCACAAGATATTCATGGTGCGATTGCTGTTCCTCACCAAGTAAGATTGCTTGTTATACAGGCGCCGGCAATCACCGACGATAAAAAATACGAGGAAAATGCTGTTTCATGAGAAAATTTTTTAGTTTTATAAAATGACGCGCGTGTTTGTTTTGGGAATTGACGGAGCGTTTCCGGAATATATTTTTGGAGAATGGCTCAATGATATGCCTAACCTAAAAAAATTAAAAGATAATGGAAGTTACGCATTATTAAACAGCACAATTCCCCCGCTTTCAGTTACCGCCTGGACGTCAATATTCACCGGAAAATCCCCTGCAGATACAGGTATATTTGAATATATTCACCGGGAAAATTTTTCAACAGAATATAAAGTTATGACTTCAAAAAATCTTAAGGAAAAAACAATATGGGAGATTGCATCAGAACATAACAAAAAATCAGGGATTTGTTACGCGCTTTTATCTTGGCCAATTAAGCCATTTAATGGATGGATGATTAGTGATTCTATATTGGAATCTACTAAAGCAAGTCTAGGACTAGTTTATCCAAAAGAGCTAAAAGAAGAATTAGAATCATTTTTAGGAGATGTTCCAAAAAAGGATATTACTGATTTTCGAAATTTGACTAATGAGCAGATTATCCAAAAAGTGTATACATTAACTGAAAATCAAATAAAAGCAATGAAATATCTAATAAAAAATAAGGATTGGGATTTATTTTTTGGAGTGATTCCACTTTCTGATAGAATGAATCATGCCTTTTGGAAATATTTGGATAAAAAACATAGAAAATATCAGCCACACAATAAATTTGAGAATACACTCAAAGATTATTATAAATATCTGGATGAAAAGGTTGGAGAAATAATTGCCCTATTGCCCAAAGATACAACAACAATAATTTTATCAGATCATGGCAGTCAGCGAATGCATAATCGATTTAACTTGACAGATTGGCTCATAAAAAATAAGTACGTAGTCCTTAAACAGCCCGTGCAGCAAAAAACTTTTTTTAATCTTAATCTTGTTAATTGGAGCAAAACAAAAGCATTTGCCATTGGAGCATATGAAGGACAGGTGTATATTAATTTAAAAAACAGGGAAATAAACGGAATAGTTGAAAAAGAAGAGTATGATTCTTTGATAGATGAAATATCCGCAAAATTACTTCAAATAAAAGGAGATGACGGAAGTAATCTTAACACAAAAATTTTTAAGAAAAAAGATTTTTTTAAGGGAAAATACCAAGACATTGCTCCGGATATGATACTTTATTTAGATAACCTTCATTATGGATGTAATAATTCTATTATAGGAAATGATACTGAGTGGAATCCAGAAACTAAAATGGGGGCTGACGACGCAACGCATTCTTTGCAAGGAATATTCATTATAAATAAACAAGCGATGAATGTGAATAATCTGGGAGAAATAAGTTATTTGGACGTTGCGCCAACCATATTACATGAATTGAAAATTAAAATACCTGAAGATATGAAAGGAAAAATTATTCAATAGAGGACTTTGAATAACCCTCATTTCCGAAGGAAATCTCTTCAAAGTCCTTCTTAGAGAGTTTTGAATGTGAGGTTTTTCAAAACTCTCTATCAAAAAAACAATGTGCCACCCACACCTAAAGGTGTGGGTTTGTGACAGGCACTTGTTTTTAGGATGATCCAAAATTGAAAACCCTAAAGCTACGACCACATTCTAAAGAATGGGGTTTTCAATTTATGGACATAATAATTTTTTAGTGAGTCTCTTCCTCATCTTTATCATCGTCAGATTCGTCTTCATCTTCATCATTTTCTTCCCCTTCACCTTCGCTCGGTTCATTATTCGAATTCTGTTCCATATCTTCCTCAATGTCAATTTCTAATTCTTGTAAAACCCGTAAGATGCGATCAAGTTTTGCATTAATCTGATTAAACTGTTCGCTTGATCCTCCCGATCCTCCGCTACTTGTTCTCGCACTAAAACTCGTAGCTGAATCTGAATTTTGTCGAAAACAATCACTGCATAAAACTGGCTTACTTCCTGTCGGTCTAAAGGGAACCTGGCACTGTTTTCCACAGTTGTTGCAGACTGCATCATGCATCTGTGGAGGTCTTCGTTCGCCTCGTCCAGAATCTCGTCCTCGTCGAAAATGATCCCGCCCTCCACTAAAGCCTCCCGATCTGTCACCAAATCGACCTCCGCCAAATCTGCCGCCAAATCCACCTCGACTCGTGTTTGATCGCATATTTCTCATAAATATCTATCTCAAGATCTCTATATAAAACTTCGTAGCAAAAAATTTATCCTTTTTTCACAGTCCAGACATCTCCAAACGCAAAAACATCTTTTTCTTGGGTGTCAGGATCGCGCGGATCATACGGTTTGCTCATAATATCCATGATCATCGCAGATTTATTTTCAAGCGGCATATACCCGCGCCATAATCCACGGGGGATTTTTAGTAGCATCGGATTTCGTTCGCCTATAATAAATGTGTTAATTTTTTTTGAGCCGTCAGGATACTCTTTGACAACAATATATTTTATATTTCCTTTGACACAGGTTATATATTCATCATGTTTTTCATGCAGGTGATATCCTTTGAGTACTCCTGGATAAACTTCAAAAACTAATGCCTGCCCAAAAGCTCCTCCAAAAAATGGATCATCATTTCGTAATGTTTCAAATAAATATCCCTGTTCATTAGCAAAAATTTTTAATTTTTTTATTGCAACTCCCTCAATAAGGTCTGTTTGTTGTGTCGTGTCAGCGTGTGTTTTTTCTACATCATCATTTTCATTCAAAATATGCGGATAAGGTAGGTGCACAATAAATTTCCCGCCGCGTGCAATAAATTCTTTTTCTTTTTCAATAATTTCTTTCGCATGATTCCAGGCAAAAATAAATGCATAATCTGGATTATCTTTATGAAAATAGTCAGGACTCACAATGGAAATATGTTTTCCCGGCGTAAAAAGTCCTTGTTTAAATGGCGTTGAATCAGAAATATAATCAATGACGCTCGGCCCCACGTTGCAATAATTTTGAATAATGCTTCCTTTCGACGCTGCAGCATAACCGACAATGCGTTTTCCTTTTTTCTTTAAGTCAGAAAGCAGAGACACTAATTCCTCTTTATTTTTTTCCACACGGCGAGCAAATGATTCATACACTTCGAGCGAATCAACTTTTTTAGTTTTTTCTTCTGCAAGATATTTCTGTAACTGCGGCGTTGGTTCATACATTCCTTTCTTGCAAACATATACGCGCATCGAACCTCCGTGTACAGCTTCCCGCTGCGCATCAAAGATCTGCAAATCATGCATGCCAAATAGATGCGACAACGAATGCAAAGAAAAATACCAGACATGCTCATCATAGATCTGATCATACGCATTATGTTCTAAAATATCAAGAATATATGGATCTTCAATAACAAAAACACCGTTCTGTGTTAATAATTTTTTTACACCACGCACAAGATCATGAATATCAATAATATTCAAAATGACATTTGAGGAAAAAATAGTTTTAAAATTTCCATAGTTTCGAACAATTTTTTCTGCCAACGCTTCACTAAAAAATTCATTGATAACATTAAGACCTTTTGCGCGTGCAACTTCGCTCACATTTTCCGACGGTTCTATTCCCAGTCCGTTCTCTGTAAAATGTTGCAAAAAAATGCCGTCATTAGAGCCAATTTCTAAAACATTGTCGTTATTTTTTAAAAATCGTTCTTTAAGTTCTTGGGCAACAGCTGCAAAATGCTCCTGCATGACGTTCGAAGTCGAAGAAAAAAAAGCATATTGTGTTTTACCGCTTTTATCAGGGATAATATATTTATCATACGGAACAACATTAATCATTTGCACCATAGTGCATGATTCGCAAAATCCAACCTCCATATCGTAAAAATATTCTGCCCCGGTCAAATCTTCTTTTTGTACATACGCATTTGCAACCGGCATTTTTCCAAATGAAATAAATTTTTTTAAAGTCGATGCATGACAGATTTTACAAACGCTTTTATCTTCCATTTTTATATTCCACCTAGTAAAAATGAGAGATTAAAAATTTTAATTTTTATAAATTCCATGAAAATCTAGACAAAAGTTTGTTTAAATGTATTGTTATAGTTTTATAGATAGATTTTCCAATCATAACAATCTTTAAATTCCTCATGAAATGATTTTCATTATGAACATTCTTGTTACCGGCGGTTTAGGGCATATTGGTTCGCATTTAGTTAGAGAATATACAAAACGCGACGACGTAAATCTTATAAGAATTTTTGATAATCTTTCAACACAGCGTTATATTTCTTTATTTGATCTTCCTAAGCAGGAAAAAATGAAATTAGAATTTATCGAGGGCGATATAACAAATAGTGTTGCAGTGGAAAAAGCAATGCAGAATATTGATGTTGTGATTCATCTGGCAGCAATAACTGACGCAGTTTCAACATTGGATAACGCGCAATTGACATTTAAAGTGAATTATGGGGGAACTTGGATAGTGTTATGGGCTGCAATAAATGCTAATGTAAAAAGATTTTTATACGCTTCAACAACAAGCGTCTATGGCGAAGCAGAAGGAATTGTCGACGAGAATTCGAGTGAAGAAATCTATAAGCCCGCCTCGCCCTATGCAGAGGCAAAAAGAAAAACAGAAAAATTAATTCAGCAGGTTGCCCAGGAAAAAAATTTTCCTGCAATAATATTGCGAAAAGGAACAATATTTGGAACAAGTGTCGGCATGCGATTTCATACAGCAATAAATAAATTTTGTTATCTGGCAGCAGTTGCAAAGCCGCTTGTTATCTGGGATTCCGCGTTCGAAAGCAAACGTCCTTATTTGGGATTAAACGATTGCGCTCGCGCCTATAAATTTTTTGAAACAAATGGACAAGCAGGTGAAATATATAACATTGTAACAAAAAATTTTGAAATGAAAGAGATTATAGAGGCAATAAAAGACATTGTTCCCGACGTGAAAATGCAAATAACAAAATCACCGCTTTTGAATCAAAAGCCCTATCATGTTGCCAATGAAAAAAGTAAACAACTCGGTTTTGTCTATAAGGATGATTTATGCCAGCACGTTAAGCAAACAATAGAATTATTTAAAGGAATAACAAGTTAATGCCCTTCGGGCAGCTCCGCTAGGATAATCTCTTCATTTCTAGCC
>CAYIPM010000016.1:0-10586 GCA_964365195.1 Candidatus Woesearchaeota archaeon | reverse complement strand
AAGGCAAGGTTTTTAATCATAAGAATTTCTATAGATTATATACTATAAATTATTTAAAACAAGAAAAAGAGATAATTGCATGCAAAAAGAAGATCAATCTCAAAACTATAAAGAATTTTTCAAAGATAAAACAATTCTCATAACAGGAGGTTTGGGTTTTATTGGCCTAAATCTGGCGCTTGCAGTTGAGGCATTGTTTCCAAAAAAAATAATTGTTGTTGATGCGCTTATTGAAAATTTGGGAGGTAATCAACAGCATATTCCTCTGCTTGCAAAAAAAGGAATAGAAATTGTAACACAAAATATATCTTCAAGCGCGTTCATTAAGCCATTGATTCAAGAAGCAGATGTTATCTTTAACTGTGCTGGCTCAACAAAGCATACACCATTTAATGAAAAAGATTTAGCTGACGATAGTGATGTGAATTTTAATGCGCAAACAAAATTTTTAGAATACTGTAGGCAAGTCATGATGGAAAATCCTTTAAAAACATTAAAAATTGTTTTTGCCGGCACACGCGATCAATACGGAAAAGTGAACAAAATTGATCTTCCAATTACAGAGGACTATAGAGCTCATGCGCCGTCGGATTATCAATCAATCAGCAAATCTGCCAGCGAATCACACCATAGCATGCTTAATCATAATCTTCGTCAGCAAAATAGGCAGATTTGCATAAATAGTGTGCGGCTCACAAACACCTTTGGTCCGTATCAATCAACAAATACCGGCGCAGTAATTCCAGTATTTATAGATAAAGCAGTCAAAGATGAAAAAATTCAATTATGGGGTGGAGGAGAAATATATAGAGACATCAATTACGTCGACGACGTCGTTGACGCATTTTTGAGAGTTGCTGCTTCAAATGTAAATGGCCAGGCATTTAATCTTGGCTGTTGTTTGGGAAAAGCAGGAATGAAAAATCCTCTCGGAGAAAATTTTCTTTCTATTAAACAACTTGCGGAAAAAATTGTAACAATAGTCGGAAAAGGCGCAATAGAAATAATTCCGTATCCGCCTGAAAGAAAAAATGTAGAGCCAGGACATTTTTGTGCAGATATCACTAAAATATATACCCAGCTTGACTGGCTTCCAAAAACATCGCTTGAGCAAGGGTTAGAAAAAACAATTTTGTTTTTGCAAAATAAAAAAATCATACCATTTGTCGATTTAAAAAAACAGCATGAATCTATCAAAGAAGAATTGCACGAGGCAATAGAAAGAGTCATTTACAAAAATTCTCATTTTATTTTAGGAGAAGAAAAAAAATTATTTGAACAGGAATTTGCAGAGTTTTGTAAAAAAAAATATGGTATTGGACTTAATTCAGGAACAGATGCATTACTGCTTGCATTACGCGCGCTAAACATCACTGCAGGCGATGAAGTTATTGTCCCTGCAAATACAGCAATACCAACTATTATGGCAATTCGTGCAGTAGATGCGCATCCCGTGCTTGTCGACGTGAAAGAAGATTATCTAATCGATGAAAAAAAAATAGAGGAAAAAATAACAAAAAAAACAAAAGTGATTATGCCGGTGCATCTCTATGGAAATGCGTGTGAAATGGATGCAATCATGCAGATCGCAGAAAAATACAACCTTAAAATTATTGAAGATTGTTGTCAGGCGCACGGCGCAGAATACAAGGAGAAAAAAGTTCCAATAACTGATATAGGTTGTTTTAGTTTTTATCCATCAAAAAATTTAGGGGCATTAGGTGATGCAGGTTTGATTGTAACAGACAACGAGCAATTAAAAAATAAATTGGTCTTATTAAGAAATTATGGACAGGAAAATAGGTATCACGCAAAAATAGTTGGTATAAATTCTCGGCTTGATGAATTGCAGGCAGCATGCTTGCGCGTAAAATTAAAGCAGCTTTTAATATACAATGAAAAAAGAAAAAAACACGCCAAGCTCTACACAGAATTATTAAAAGACAGTGTAATAACACCGTCGGAAAATCAAGGACATGTTTATCATCTCTATGTGATAAGAACACCACAGCGCGACCAGTTAATGCAATATCTCATAGAAAAAAATATTCAAACACAAATTCATTATCCAATTCCTATTCACTTGCAGGAAGCCTTTGCGGACCTTAATCACAAAGAAGGGGATTTTCCTCAATCAGAATTATTTGCAAATCAAATTATTTCCTTGCCAATGTATCCAGAACTAGCTGAAGATGAAATAAGAACGGTGTGTGAAGAGATTAAAAATTTTTTTGAGAAAAAAAATAAATATGTGTAAGATTAACACCAAGCATAACTACCGTCTTTCTTACACAACTCACTTTTCAATAAAATATTTTCAGTTTTCAATTCATAAAGAGCTTGACGTAAAACATCAATTTCAAAATTTAATGAAACGCCGGTTGTTTCATTACTGTAAACATAACCATAAAATTTGCTATGATCAATGTGGTCATTTGTTTTATAATAATCTGCATCATTAATAAAATCAAGTGCCTTTCCCCGTGATTTATCATAAATACTTGTTCGCGTAATATATCCTGATGCAGATACATTTCCGTCGGAAAATATAGAAATTCCTGAAACATTTCCTTTCACCTGTAGAGGATATGAAGGAGTTGTTCCAACACCAACTCTATTATTAGAAGCATCTACATATAACGTTTCACCATCAACACTTAAATTTCCGGACATAGTAATCGCTCTTGTTTGGTCTATGCTCATAACTTCATTGGCAGGTCTGCCAGAACTGTTAATAGTTCCAAAACCAAATGATAGAGTTGATGCTCCTCCTCCAGCATTATTTAAATTTGTTAATGAAACTCTTCCACTACTTAAAGCATGATATGCCAATTGTGCGCCAAGTGTTGTTGAAGCGCCTCCAACATGAAGCAGTCCTTCAAAATAATTATTACCTGCAGCTCCAGGAGAATAAATATGCAGTGCCGGAAAATCATAACTTACTGGATTTGCAGTACCAATACCTACTTTTCCAGAACTTGAATTAACAAAAAAATTGCTAGTATTCACAATAAAATTTCCTTCTTTTACAACGACATCACCTGCAATAACAACAGTCACAATAATTAAGCCAATAACAAGAAAAAGAGAAAATAGATTATATCTAAGAAAATCCTTCCACCCTCTTTTTTCCATAATATTATTAATCATTTTCTTTTTTTAAATGTATGTTTTATTTAATAATCCCGTTGAATCTTTTTCTTTACTGTTATAATTATATCTACTCTCACTTCCACCACTTAACACATCACCAAACGGAAGATAAAATGTTTCTTCGACGATACTACCTGTTGAATTCGTTATTAAATTTGTTGATCCAAGATGATCTGGATGGTAATAGGTTTTAATTATTTCTATTTGTTTTGTTAATCTTGGATGAAGTGGAATAAAAATTAGTTCTGATTCAACCTCTTCTTTTTGAATGATTTTTTGTTTCATTATGATAATTTAAATTTTTATTCGTTCTTTTATCTATAAATTTTATAATAAGATATGAAATAGTAATGGGGAATAAGATAAGTATCCATCCTTGAAATGAAAAAACAAACTTAAATAATAAATAAAAAGACATACTAATAACAATAAATTTTCCAAGATTATTAAATATTAATTTATTTTCTTTCCATGGAGATAATTCTTCATTATTTTTCATATTTTTCTAAATCTTTGAGAGTTGTTTTAGCAATATAACTATCTTGATTTTTATCTAATATCTCATTTGCTATCTTTTTAACTTCTTTTTTTGATAGAAAATCTTTTGCATCTGGACTTTCATAAACAAAAAGTAGATGTTCTTTAAGAGAAAGGTCTTTGGGTTCTAATTTTATTGCTTCTTTTACATGATAAATCGCTTTTCTAAAAGAGTAAAAAAGGTGGGGAATATCTATAGATAAAATAACTGAAGCAATTAGGTGATACCCTATCAGCCTCTTTTTAGATTTTTCCGTTTTTATTAGATAATCGATAAACTTATAAAAATTTTTATGGCCCGTTTCATTGGATAGTCCTCCAATTAGTTTAGATAACTCTTTATATTCTATTTTTAAAATTAATTCTCTGGCACTCTCAAAATTTTTTTCTAATATTAGCTTTTTTATTTTTTCTCTTTCCATTTTTTATCTCTTTACAAATGCATCGCTAATACTATATCCTTCACGATATCTAACTACAACTTGTTCCCCCTTTATGTTTTTTGTTACTTCAAAAACACCTGGAGTTTCTCCATATGGAGATTTAACCCCCCGTTTTAACAACATCATCTATAACTGAAGAAACCTGATTCCAATCATTAGGGTTATCAACGACTTTTCCCCAATTATGCCCTTCTTGAAGAATATGATTTATCTTATTCTGATTTACATTACTTAGAGAACTTACTTCCCCTCTCGGAGATATTTCTGATATTCCTTTACCAACATCGTCGACTTTACTTACGCCTTTTCCGATTCTTCCCAAAACTCCTCCAATAGCTTCGCCTAAAACCGCACCATCCCCAATAGTAATTGCAGTTTCTACAGGATGAGTTACAACATTATAAACTGATTGTCCAGCAGCCTGTGATCCAGATTCATAAGCTTCAGAAAAACTTTTACCTTCTAAAATTCCCTTAACAATTTCTACTCCATAATCCACTGCTGCAACAAACCCGATAAACCCTAAAATAGCTTCAACTCCAAGTTCCCCACTGGGATCCACATACTTGTACGGATTATTCAAAACATAACTATACCTATTCAGCGATTGAGGATTATAAACATCTTGTATTATTGAATCTGGCTGAATGAATTGGCTTTGCGTACTCTTATAATACCTCGCACCATAATAATTCAAGCCCGTTGAATCTTTTTCCTTACTATTATAATTAAATCTACTTTCTGAACCTCCTGATAAAATATCTCCAAATGGAAGATAAAAAGTTTCTTCTACAATTCCTCCACTTGCATTTGTAATCAAACTTGTACTTCCAAGATGATCCGGATGATAATATCTCTTATTTCCACCTTTATCCTTATCAGCTATTAAATTTCCGTCGTGGTAATAGTATGTTGTATTGAAATTTCCACTGGCATTTTTTACTTGTACAAAATTATCTCCAAGATAATAAATTGTTTTATTAATTTCTTCTTTGAAAACAGTAATATATTTTCTCTTTAATAATTCATAATATTTGTAAATTTCTATAGAAACAGGAACAAAAACTATTTCGTTTTCTGAGTCGGCCTGTTTTTGGATTAGTCTTTGTTTCATATTATTTTAACCTATTTTTCTGATAAAATTTTTTTAATATTGGCATCATTAATGCAAAAGCTTTTTTCATATCATCTAAGTTTTTTATTCCGAATGGAATTGAAAAATAATAAACTCCCCAACGTTCTTTATCGCTATCCATCATTTGTGAATAAGAAAACTTATCTCCTTTTTCCCAAGCAATTCCCGCCCGTGAACCATCAGGAGCTTCAACATAACCGTCTCCTGAAGTACATCCGTCTTTTGAATCTTTTTCTAAAAAATTAGTTATAGCTCCATAAGTAAATCCTTCAACATTAATCCTGTTTATTAACTGGAACCCGTGATAGGCTTTTGACCCTTCTGGAGGAGATAAAAAAGCAGGTAAATTCTTTGAATTAGATTTTGCCTTTTTATCTAAAATCATCCTTTTACTAGATATTTTCTTCCTCATTTTTTCTTAAAATTTCTTTCAACAGATTTTTTAATTTTATTAATAACTTCATCAAAGTTTTTATAATGATCTTTAGAATAATAAGTCTCTCCAGATTTACTGCTTATTATTCTTTCCGGATTTTTTCTAGTTGTTACATCATGAGCGGTATAATAGGAAGTATCTGTTTTAGTAGGTAATTGTGTATAACCTTCTTTAAATTTATTCTCAAAAGGGTGTGGATTTAACCCCTTCGTTTCACCAGTTTTTATTTTATTAATTGCATTTTGTGCTTCCTTTGATAAATCTTTAAAACCGATTTTACCTATATCTTTCACTTTTTCAGTTCCTTTAGCAACATTATCCAATTGATTAAACGATTTTCCTATATCGCTTGCTTTACTTCCTGTCTTTAAAGCTACTCCCAATCCAGTAACTCCAGGTAAGGCAGCTCCTGCCACATCTGCTGCTAATGCTAAATAATTCCCAAAACTTTGTTCTTGTTGTAATTGATAAACATCATAAGTGATAAATCCAATATCTAAAGCAATATCAACAAAATTCCCCGTCGGATCAGTATATCTATAGGGATTATTTCTCACATATGAATAACGATTTAATAATTGAGGATTGTAGGCATTTTGTATAATTGAATCAGGCTGCACAAACTGCCCTTGCGTACTCTTATAATACCTAGCACCATAATAATTCAACCCCGTAGAATCTTTTTCTTTACTGTTATAATTATATCTACTTTCTGAACCTCCTGATAAAATATCTCCATATGGAAGATAGAACGTCTCTTCTACTATACTTCCAGTTGAATTAGTTATTAATGATATACTTCCTAAATGATCAGGATGATAATATCTTTTACCGCTAGAACTATTCTCCGCCAACAAAATTCCACTTGCATAATAATACGTCGTATTGAAAACACCAGATGAATTTCTGACTTGAATGAAATCGTCTCCTATGAAATAAATGTGATGAGCATCTTTAGAAATAGTTACATTTTTTCTTTTCAACAATTCAAAATATTTGTAAATTTCTATGGGTACAGGAACGAAAACTATTTCGTTTTCTAATTCAGCCTCTTTTTGAATTGTTTTCATATTATTTTAATTATTTCTTAATTTTTTTAAATATCCATGATAAAATCAAGAGGATTAATACAAACTCTAATATCAAGCCCACAAAAAAACCAATAACGGAATAGAGATCAATAGTATAGATAGTGCTACCAAAAAACGATCCAGTATAATACGATATAATGCCCGGTACAAAAGTGGGAATTAACATAAACATTAAAATACTAAAAAAGATATAATAAAAATTATATTTTAGATTACGAAAATATTTTAAAGAACCTATTATATTAATAATAAAATAAAAAGGGATTGTTAATATAAAAATTCTGAATATTATTTTTTCCAAATTTGCTGGACCAAGAATAAAAACATAATTTTCAGAATAATTTATAATATATTCATTTACAAACCAAGATATTGTAAAGGATAAAAACATCGATATTAAAATAAAAAAAATTAAGGCTATTTGATTTCTAAAAGATTTAATAAAAATTTTATCCATTTTTATTTAGGCCTACTCCCATATCCATAAATAACTCCGTCGGCTCCTGGTTTTTGAGTTTCTCCGGTTCCAGGTTTTTTACTATAACTCTGAGCATTTATAGACTTAGATTGAATCGCTAAAATATGTTTATCATAGTAATCTTTAGTATTAAACGTATGTCCCAGGCCTGGGCTGAAGGTATACCAAGGAGCTAAATCACCATAAGTTCCTTCAGATAAACTCGATCCTGTATTTTCAATTAATGTCCTCACAAATGAATTTGAGTTTTCGCCGCCTCCAAAAAATTTAGAATAGGGAATACTAGCTTCATTAACTTTTTCTCCCTCTGACATTAGATTTTTGATAAAATCCGTGTCACTTTTTCCTTCAGGAGCGTTTAATAATACTCGACCGAATTCAGTTGTTTTTCCTAACTTTTCAGTATTTACTCCATATTGTAATATGATTTTGGAGCTAAATAATCCCTCAGAGGCATATGCAGAAAGTTGAAAGCTCTCCATATCTTCAAAATCACCAGGATTATCCGGTGTAGCTTGAAAATAAGAATGTGTAAAAAAAGGCAGACGCCTTACACTACGCGTAACAAGTTCAACTTTTTCTCCCGTCGGATCCACATATTTATACGGATTATTCAACACATAACTATATCGATTAAGATATTGTGGATTGTAAACATTTGGTAAATTGGCATCTGGCTGTACAAACTGTCCTTGAGCACTTTTATAATACCTCGCACCATAATAATTTAAGTTAGTAGAATCCTTTTCCTTGCTGTTATAATTATATCTACTCTCACTTCCACCACTCAACACGTCACCATAAGGTAAATAAAATGTTTCTTCAGTTATTGAGCCCGTGGAATTTGTTATTAAGTTAGTACTTCCTAAATGATCCGGATGATAATATCTTTTTCCTGATGAACTATTTTCAGCAATTAAAACATTATCAGCATAATAATAAGTAGTATTAAATGTTCCACTCGCATTTCTTATCTGAACAAGAGAATCTCCAACATAATAAATTGTCTGATTATTTGTTCCAACAACATTTTTCAATATTCTCCTTCCACCATTGTCATATACATATTCCTCTTTAATAGTTCCAGTTGAACTTTTATCTCTCACTCTTATCATTCTATTCATATTATCATATTCATAATGCTGCAAATTGTCTTGTATGAGATTTTCATTGTTGTCATAGGTTAATGTGTAATTTCTCTCGTTATTGTCAATATTGTTTATGTTTTCCAGTAATTGTCCTAAAAGACATAAACTGCCTGTTGAATTGATATAGGAGACATTACTATTTGTGGAATTTCTTACAATGAAAGAATTATCCCCTGGAGCATTGCAATTATTATACCTATCATTGCAACTTCCACTCACTAAACACAAATCCCCTGATGTGTTAATGAAAGCAACATTAGTATTTGATGAATTTCTTACTATAAAACTATTATCGCTAGGATTATTGCATAGTACCGACGAGAAACAATAGGTTCTCTTAAATAATTCGTAATATTTGTAAAGTTGGATTGGGATTGGAATGAAGATTATATCTAATTCTGAATCTTTTAGTACAAATTTTTGTTTCATTTCAGTTCTTTTCTTAATAAAATTAGGATAATTAATAAGAAAATTCCGATGATATTAATATTAATTAGGATATCAGGATAAGGAGCTATATCCATAATCCTTATAGGAAATAATAAAAATATAAATTGGGTTAAATTAACTACATGACTTCCAATTTGAAAATTGAATATCTGAATTATTGACCATAGTAAGGAAAAATAAAATCCTATATTTAAATTTTTTATTAATAATGCACCTCCAATTAATCCAATTATCGCAACAAATAAACCATATGGTAAAAGTATTTGTGAGATTGTATCACTAATGTAAATATTAATTGAAAGTATGACTATAATTGTACTGACAATAAATTCGTAATATCCAAATATTATGAGTTTATTCGATTTATTTTTTATTTTATCCATTTTGAATGTTACCAATTATTTTTTATCATTTTTTTTATTAATCTAAAGATTATTCCCATTATTAAAATTATAGGAATAGACCAAAGGGGATGAAGATTAAATATAGATAATATAAACACCGTTATGAATAATAAAAAGAAAGTATATATTATGATACATACGGAATTTTTATTATGCGTGGTTATAATTCTACCCTCTAACTCTCTTTTGTGATTATCTATTAAGAAATTGATTATTTTTTGAGATTTATTTCCGAAAAATGCCATCTCAATAAATGGTGGGTAATTTTTATTCTTATGAATAAATCGAACACCAAAACCCAATAAATGCCATAGAAGGGGGATTTTTTTTTCTTGGTAACCAATAATATCATCATAATATAAAACAATTTTTTTAGGAATTTTTTTATAGGTTCCTGGAATAGCTTCTTTTTTTGTAAATAGGTTTTCTAATATAAAATCTGGAAAATATTGAATTCTTAAAATTAATTTATTTTTATAAATCTCGATTTTACCAAATGGCCAAGAAGCTGAAAAAGAATGTAAATAAGATTCACCTATCCAAATACTTCCAATACTTTTAAATAGTATTTTCTCGTTTATTTTTCTTCTTCTATTCTTATTTATTTTAGAATAAAATAATAAAAGTATTAATAAAATTTTAGAAGATTGTTTAGCGCAACTCATTATAACTCCGCATCCCCCTCCAGTATTTTTATTATTAGTTTTTTCTTTACCATTCTCCTGATCTTTTTGGTCTAAATAAGAAGTGTAACTAGTTTGAGGAGTGAGACTCTGACTTGAATCAGATAATGATTGTCTCGAACTATAAATAGAATATATGTCAGTACCTTCTACAAATCCTCCTGCTAAATAACCTCCACCAACTCCAAAATTAATAGAATAAGATTCTGTAGAAAATAAATTATTCAAAATATTACTAAGTTTATCTTCTGGAGAATATAAGTTTGTTTTAATACCTGCAGTAATAGGAGTATAAGGTATTGTTCCACTACCCGTTACCGCAAGATTTGACCCTCTTAAATCTCGCAATGATTGAGCACTAGGGCTAATAGATAAAATATCTAAACTTAATTTTCCACCACCAGCAACAATTCCACCTCCCCTTGTTGTAAATCCTCCTATTTGAAGTCCATAATATTCGCTGTAAGTTATAGCGATGCCTCCTCCAAATGAACCAATAATCCCTTCTCCTAATCCGACTCCCCCACTTATTACGACTCCAATTTGTACGGCAAATAGCCCACTCTCATCAACATACTTATACGGATTATTTAACACATAACTATAGCGATTCAGCGACTGAGGATCA
>CAYIPM010000015.1:0-11051 GCA_964365195.1 Candidatus Woesearchaeota archaeon | reverse complement strand
TCTTTCCCTAATAAGTCAACGACAAAACGAGGAAATATAAATGTCGTTGACTATAATAAAAACCAAAAAACCTTGCGGTTTTCAAAATCAGGTTTTTAATGCCTCAAAAATTTTTCAAATTTTTGGTGCATTTTTTGATACAATCAAAAAATGAAACGCGGACACCTCAGTCATGGAAGCTTGCAGTTTTATCCACGCAAGCGAGCGGCAAAAATTTTGCCCCGTACTAATTGGAATATTATAACACAATCGAAAAAAGACGGCGGGCTACTTGGGTTTATTGGCTATAAAATCGGCATGAAATCAGCATATGTCAAAGATGAAACTGCCCATTCTATGATGAAAGGGAAACGAATTATTATTCCGGTGACGCTTATTGAATGTCCACCGCTGAAAATTCTTTCTGTGCGAGTTTACAAAAATGGAAAAATTATCAAAGAGGCAATGAACGAACATTTAGAAAAAGAACTCAGCAGAAAAATAACCCTCCCTAAAACACAAAAGTCGTTAGAAACATTTTTAGCAAACATTGAAAAAAACCATGCAGATTACGACGATGTACGCATGATCGTGTATTCTTTGGTTAAAAAAACCGCCCTTAAAAAAAGACCGGACATTTCTGAAATTGGTTTATCAGGAAGCATGCATGAAAAAATTGCGTTTGTCAAACAACATATGCATAAAGAATTACACATCAAAGATTTTGCGACTGACGAAGTTGTCAAAAAAGGACTTATTGATCTTCGAGGTGTTACTAAAGGAAAAGGTTTTCAGGGTTCGACAAAACGATTTGGGCTTGATCTTTTGCCGCATAAAACTGAAAAAGGCATTCGCGGCCCAGGAAGTGGCGGCGCATGGCATCCGGCACGTGTTGAGTTTCGACAACCAATGGCAGGACAAATGGGGTTTTTTACGAGAATTGTTTACAACAGCAAAATCATTCACGTCGGAGATATACAAAAAAATCCTGAAGCGAATGAACATATTTTTCATCATTTTGGTAAAATAAATACGGACTATGTTGTTTTGGCGGGAAGTGTGCAAGGGGCGGTGAAACGACCGCTTTTATTGACTGCGCCACTACGACCAACCAAAAAACAAATTAAAAAAAATTTTGAATTTATAGAATTGAGATAAGCATGACAAAATTACATGATAATATAGATTGGGAAAAAGCTAAAGAATATATTCTAAATATTTATCCAACTATTCAGCAAGCAATTCAAGATAATTTAGATTGTTTTGAAAGTGTTCGTCCTTATCTAGTGATTGAACAATATCCTCCACGATTAGTTATGACGTTTATACCAAAATCTCAATGCGACGAATTTCTCCCCAATACCCATTTATTAGATTTTCAAGAAAAAGAAATTGTAAATAATCTTGAAAGAATAGCTGAAAAATCTACATCAATTGCAGAAGCACAGGAATTAAAGATTTCTGCAGGTGATTCCCAGGCAATTGATGGTAGAAGATTTTATCGTAATGATCCAGGAATGTTTAATTTTAAACCAATTTATAAAAATTTTGAAAAAGGAAAGGGGGTAAAATAACATGAAAATCCAAATCCTCGACGCAGAAGGCACAAAAGTACGCGAAAAAGAAACGCAGTTATTTGATGAACCAATTCGCATTGACATTATTCGAAAAGTTATAGAAGCAGAACGATTCTGGCATCCGTATGCGCCGAAATATTTAGCAGGAATGAATAGAAGCGCGTCTGGAAAAGTGCGGCACAAACGACATTCATGGAAGAGCGACCGAGGAAAAGGATTGGCACGTATTCCAAAAAAACAAATGTGGCGACGCGGAACACAGTTTTCATGGGAAGGCGCAATTGTTCCTTCAGTGCGCGGTGGTCGACGCGCGCACCCGCCTCATGGCCAAGTCAACAATAAAAAAATTAATAAAAAAGAATTTAGAAAGGCGATGCTCTCGTCACTACATTATATTACGACAATTGCTGAAGTCCAAAAAAAATATGGCTCTTTACACAATAAAAAAATTTCTCTGCATTTGCCACTTGTTCTTGATTCCTCTTTTTCTCAACTCTCAACAAAATTATTCTTGCAAAAACTTGCTCGCATTGTAGGAGAGTTTCATACTGTTGCCATTCAAACAAAACAATTACGCGCTGGAAAAGGAAAAACGCGCGGACGAAAAAATAAAACTTCGTCGGGATTATTATTTGTCGTTGGAAAAGATGAAACAAAAATGAGAAAGGGTATTGAAACAATTCCTGTTCAAAACTTGGAAGTCAGTGATTTTGCTGAAAATGGCGCTCGCTTGACGGTATTTAGCGAACAAGCAATTGACGAACTTGAACAAAAATATTTACATGAAAATACAGAAAAAATAAAAAATGAAGACGTGAGAGAAGAAAAGGAAATGGTTGTTAAGCCGAATAAAAAAATGAATAAAGCTAAGGAGCGGGAAGCATGATACAACATTTGTACAAATTACTTGATAACATCAATGGAACATTAACGGGAAGAGATCCAGAATTAGTACGAAGATTGCGGGAAGAAATTGTTGTTGCACTTGAAACAAAAAAACTTGAAGGAGGATTTTTTAAATTTTTTGATGAACATACTGCGGAATATTATCCGGGCATGGGCCAAGTATGCGGATCAGTATCCAGAGTATATTATAAAAATAACCACTGCAAAAATTTAGAACTAAAAAAAGGACTTGATTATATCTCACGTTCATGTGTAATAAGAGCAGATTTAACTGAACGAGCATTTGTTAATCCTTCATTTTCAAAAATTGATCACTATATTATTATTGATGATATTGAAATAAATTCTAAGACGCGAGAAGCAACTTATCAGGGAATTGCTTCTATCAAATCTTTAGCGAGTATACAATGAGACCAGTCACCACAGAAAAAGCTGTTCGATTAATTGAATTACAAAATACGCTTATTTTTGAAGTTGATAGACGAGAAGGAAAAACTGCTCTTAAAAAAGAAATTGAAGAAGCATTCAATGTAAAAATAGCGTCTATAAATACTCTGATTCGATTAAATAAAAAATATGCATATGTTCGGCTTGATGCAAAAAATCCGGCAATTGATGTTGCAACAAAACTGGGGATGATTTAATATGACAAAAACAATTTTTGATAAGTTACGAAAAGGCAGAAAGGTAAAAATAGCAAATGATCGAGGAGAAATACAGGAATTTAGATATGTAGGAAAAATGAACGGAAAGATTACCTTCTTAAAAAGAATATCTCATTCGCTAGGAGATATCATTGAATTAAGCATCGATAAAACATATCTTGAAAAAGATAATACTATTGTGATTCCCTACGGAACAGGAGTTGTACTATATGGAATATGGCATCCTGATTATGAAACTAAAAATACATTATTAACAAATAAATAAACAATGGGAAAATCACTTATTCAACAGGCACGAGGACGAGGATCATTAACCTATCGAGTTCGACGACGAGCTTTTAGACATTTTATTAGTTATCCTCCATTTAACTGTGAAGGAAAGGCGACTGTTCTTACCTTAATTAACTCTGCTGCGCATTCTGCACCACTTGCAAAACTTAGGATTGACAATCATACTTTTATTATTCCTGCACCGAATGGCATGTATGAAGGACAAGAAATTTGGATTGGAGGACGAGCAGACAAAAAAATTGAAGTTGGAGATATTTTGCAAGTGAAAGATGTGCCGCAAGGAATGAATGTATTTAACGTCGAGAAAACGCCCGGCAAAGGAGGAAAGTATTTAAGAACTGCTGGAAATTACGGTGTAGTTATGAATAAAGATAAGGATCGTGTTGAGCTTTTAGTCAAGCGAAGAACATTACGCGTACATGAACGCGCTCGCGCGATTATTGGCGTTGCAGCGGGCGATGGTCGAAAATTAAAACCTGTCGTGAAAGCAGGAAAAAGATTTTATATGATGCGCGCAATCGGCAGAAAATGGCATCGAACAAGCGCGGTCAAAATGAATGCAGTTGATCATCCCTTTGGTGGCGGACGCGGAAAACGAATAAAAAGTAAAATTGCAAAACGAAATGCTCCTGCTGGCGCGCGTGTCGGACATATTCGACCAGCAAGAACAGGAAGGAAAAAATAAGATGAATCAAGGATTAGAAAAGATAACTGAAATTAAAAATCAAGAAAAAATTGCGCGGATTTATATCGGCAAAATAGATGGAAGAGAATTTATCCAATACGTTTTGAATGAAGATAATAAAATTTATGACATGGAGGTTTTTATTGACACAGCTAAAGATAATGCTCAAGAACAATTTGGTATGACTTTTAATTATGAACAAGGATTGTCTTTAGTTTACAAATTATATGGAGTTTTCATTTCACAAAAAATGCAAAAGAAAATTGTTAACGGATATGAAATCAAAAATGGATTTTATTTTGATAAAGAAACAAGAAGAATTTCTGAAGTTGAAAAAACAGAGAGTAGAAGAGAATTAAATTTAATTGGACTTATACAAAATTATTTACTCGAATTAAAAGGAGATGTTGAAATAATTCAATAAAACCATGGCAGACTCAAACATAAAAAAACATTTTGACCACAACGACGATGAGGATATTGACCTGCGTAAAAAAGAATTTACATATCGGGGCAAAAACATGGAAACATTAAAAGAACTTGAGATACGTGAGTTTGCAAAATTATTGAAAGCAAATGAAAAACGAACTGTACTGCGCCAATATGACGAAATCCAGAATTTTATTGCGCGCGCGCATCGACGTATGCAAAAAAATAAAGCAATACGAACGCATTTGCGTCATTTAGTCATTGTTCCGCGCATGATTGGATTAAAAGTGAATATTCATAACGGCAATACGTTTGTTCCTTTGCAAATAGAGGGAGAAATGCTTGGGCATCGCTTAGGAGAATTTGCAGGCACGCGACAGAAAGTTAAACACGGCGCTGCTGGAATTGGCGCAACCAAATCCAGTTCGGCACAATCGGTGAAATAAACATGAGAAAATTAAATATTAAAATAAACATTCCAGAAAATGTTAATGAATTAGAAAGATTAGAACAAAAAATAGTTGGAATAATACCTAAATCTCTTTGTTCAAATCCTATACCTAATGTTTATTTTGGTAGTCATAATGGAAACTATGAATTTTTAGAACAAGATGTTAACATTTGTTTTAGAGAATTTCTTTTTTCTAATGATATACATGCAGATGTTATTCCTGAAGATGCTTTAAATTTTACAAAAAATGGAATTTATTTTATTCGACGTAATTTTCCTAAAATTTATTATCCTCAGGATGAAGGTTACCAACCCCGATTAACTTCATTAAAAGCAAATAAATTATGGCTTGCACCAAGAAAATTGGTGACTGCATAACATGGAACGACCAACACCAGCGATGGCTCAAGCACATGCACCAACAATCAAAGCTGATGCACCGACGCAAACCATCGCAAAAAATAAAACTGAAAAAAAAATCAATGAAAAAAATACTGATGATAAAAACGCCGTTGAGGAACATGAAAAGAAAGAAACTGCAAAACCTGCTGTTAAAAAACATGCTCGCACTGAAACTGTTGTGTATGGGAGAAATTTAGGCATGTCAACAAAAGAATCAGTTGCTGTTGCAGACTATGTTCGCAATAAAAATGTTGATCAAGCACTCGCAGATTTAGAAGCAGTGCTTATCTATAAACGAGCAGTGCCTATGCGAGGCGAAGTGCCGCACCGAAAAGGAAACATGATGGCAGGACGCTATCCGATGAAAACAGTAAAAAATTTTATTATGCTTGTGAAAAGTTTAAAATCAAATGCACTCATGCATGAAATGCCGCTTGAAAAATATAAAATTTTTGCAATGGCGCATCAAGCATCACGCCCGTACAAACGATTTGGTCAAGGAAAGATTAAAAGGAGCAATGTTGAATTACGATTAATTGCACGAGATGGAGGAAAGAAAAAATAATATGGGGGAACAAAAAACACCGACTGAAAGAACTGAAAAAGTTTCATGCAATGATTTTGCCTGTCCAAAACACGGCACAATTAGTTTGCGCGGCAGAAGTTTTTATGGAACAGTCATGAAAAAATTTCCAAAACGAGTGGTGATTAGTTTTGATCGAACAATTTTTATTAAAAAATATGAACGCTATGCAAAACGAAAAACAAAACTTCATGCACGCGTTGCTGACTGTATGCAGCAGGATATCAATTTAGGCGATTACATCGAAATTAAAGAATGCCGCCCCATCAGTAAAATAATTCATTTTGTCGTTGTGGGCAAAGCACAGAAAGAAAAGAGTGGAGGAGAAGAATAATACTATGAAAACTAAACTCAAAAATCAAGAAAACCTTGCGATTTTGTCAAGCAAGGCTTTTGAGATACAGAAAATTAAAAATTTTCTGTCTGTTAAAATTCCTGACGATAGTGGAGGAATTTTCCCATGAAAGCCCTCGCTGCAAAAACCACACGTGCATTAAACATCGGCAGTAAAGTAACTGCTGCCGATAATAGTGGTGCAAGAATTGTTCGCATTGTTTCTGTGAAACATGGAAAAACCCGACGAGGACGACAACAATATGCGCAGATTGCAGATTGGGTAAAAGTGTCTGTGCGAAAAGGAGATCCAAAAATGAAAGGTGAAGTATTTGATGCAATTGTAGTTCGGGTGAAAAAGCCGTACCGACGCTTGAGTGGAGAACGCGTTGCATTTACTGATAACGCTGTTGTTTTATTAAAAGATGACAAGGGTAATCCGAAAGGAACGCAAGTGAAAGGACCAATTGCCCGAGAAGCTGGCGAGCGCTGGCCTTTCGTCAATAAAATCGCGAGCATGGTGTTATAATGGGAACACAATTAGAACACACATTACGAGGAATAAAACAAAACTTGGAAAGCATGGCAACCATGATAGAATTAATTGAAAAAATGCAAACTGAACAAACATTGCAGGGAAATTTTATTCTATATGATCAAACTGAAGAAGTTGGCTTTATTGCATTTGACGACGGCGGTATTAACAAATTCTCTTATAAAAATAAGCAAGGAGGCATTTATTCTTTTAGGAGACATTAACATGAAAAATCACAATTTAAACAAAATAAAAAACCAAGAAACCCTTCGGGTTTTGGGTCAAGGTTTTTTATGCAGCAAAAATCTAACGATTTTTGAAGCATTTTTAATTGGAAACTAAAAATGAAACAAACATTTTCACCTCAATGGAAGGCAAGCATACAGCCGCGCAAGCAGCGCAAATATCGCGCTCGCGCTCCTTGGTTTATCAAACGGAAATTATTGTCTGCATCGTTAAGCAAAGATTTACGAAAACAATATGATCGACGGAGTTTTCCTTTACGTACTGGAGATAGTATTACCATCTTACGAGGAGAATTTAGAGGAAAGGGTGGAAAAATCGCGCGCCTTGATTACAAACATTTGCGCGCGTATATTGAAGGATTGTTCCGGACAAAAAAAGACGGAAGCAAAGTGGGCGTAAGTGTTCATCCGTCACAAGTACGCATCACGAATCTTGTTCTCGACGATACAAAAAGAAAACGCGCACTTGAACGAAAGAAAAATCGGCCAACAAAAAAAGTAAAAGAAGAAAAAAATAAAGATAAGCAATCTCAAAAAAATAAGCAAAAACTTTCAAATGAAAAATCATTCAGAAAATTACCCAACGGAGGAAAAAAATAATATGCATGTCAATAGAAAAAATATTGGAAATTTCTGGCCTATACCTCGAACCGGAACAAAATATTTAGCAGTAAGCACACATAATCAAACCAGTTCAATTCCTCTCATTGTTATCATGAGGGATATTTTGCATTTAGTGCAGACAAAAAAAGAATTAAAAAAACTCTTAAGTGAAAAACAAGTCATGGTCAATCATAACATTATTCGAGAGACGAATTACGGCGTGAGTTTATTTGACAGCATTAATTTACCTCTCATTAAAAAAAATTACACTGCAAGTTTAAATGAACATAAAAAAATGATTTTTAATGAAACCAGCGAAAAATCTTGCGAAAAAAGAGTGTTTAAAGTTATTGGTAAAAAGAAGCTTGCAGGAAATACTATGCAAATAAATTTACTTTCCGGAAGAAATGCGCGAACAAAGGAAGACGTTTCCGTCGATGATTCAATTCTGTATAATACAAAAACAAACACTGTTGAAAAAATAATTAAAATGAGTGCGAGCAAAAAAGCATATGTTATCAAAGGAAAACATATTGGCACGAGCGGCACTATCGAATCAATTATAGAACAAGGCGGGAAAAAACTTGTTATTATTAAAACGCACGGGCAGACGCCGATTTCAGTCTGGATTAAAAATGTTATAGTCATGGAGGAAATAAAACATGAAACAAAACACTGAACTCAAAGAAGCACGTCACAATATCATGCGAGATATCAGCATTGAAAAAATGGTCATTCATTGCGGCGGCATCGACGAGAAATTAGAGCGCTCGGTAAAATTATTACAAAAAATTACCAAAGAAAAAGTATTTATTAAAAAATCAACAAAACGAATTCCTGATTTTGGCATCAGCCCGGGCAAGAAAAGCGGCTGCAAAGTCACTATTCGCGACAAAGAAAAAATTACGCAATATCTGAAACGATTTTTTTCAGCGATTGATAGTAAATTAAGCGGGCGACAATTCACCGAGAATCAATTATGTTTTGGCATTAAAGAATATATTGAAGTGCCTGGACTTGACTATGATCGCGAGATAGGAATTTTGGGATTTGAAGTTATGCTGGTGTTCAAACGAGCGGGAAAGCGCACCACATTGCGAAAAATAAAAGCTGGAAAATTTCCTCGTCGACAACAGGTGACGCCGCAAGAGATTCGAGAATACATAGTCAAACATTTTAAAGTGAGAGTTGGGAAATAAGATGACTCATACAAATTATCAACCAGTTAGAAATGCTGTCAAAAATGCATTCAAAGAATTACGAAAGAAAGGACTTGTTGCACGAATGAATTATGGAGACACCGCAACCTCTACATCCCATGAATTAGCTGCGATTATGGAAGAAAAAAATGCTATAGGATTTACTTATTTTAATGAGCAAGATGAAAAAGATCTTAGAGAAAAAGGAAGCGTCTGTATTGGGTATGGTGGTGCAACAGATTGGTATGAAAATATAGAAAATATTCCTGAAAATGGCTTAACTAATCTTGAAGCGGGAGAACTTGTTTCAGAAGCTCTTCGACGACAAAATACGCTACAAGTAATCTGGGGTAAAGTTGAACATCGTAAGATAATCGTAGATTTAAGGAGGAATAAACAATGACCGCAAGTGATTGGAGAAAGATGCTCAAGCAATTTAATAGAAAACCTGCGATGCGCGCGAAATGGTTGAAACATAATAAACCAAAAGAACGCGGCACAGGCATTGCGAAAAAAAAGTGCGAGCGCTGCGGCCGATTCGGCGCCATGATTAATCAATATGGTATCAATTTATGCAGACACTGTTTCAGAGAAATTGCGGAGGAACTCGGATTTAAAAAATATTCATAGGAGAAAAATGAAAACAATAACTAAAAATTTGCAAAAAAAATCAAGATTATTAGGAATACCCTCTTCGTTATATAGCGCTGAACAATTTTTTGATAATTTATCTAATGAAGAAAAAGCGCGTACAGGTTATTCACACATAATGCACAACCTTTCATTAGCTGATTTTTTAACGTATGGAGTAATAGCGCTTGAAAATAATCGCAATGTTGTTTTTGCTCGCCGATTGTATGAAACGTCTCTTCCTCATTTAGAAAACATGAATGAAAAATATCCTTGCCTGCATACAGATTTAAAAAATTATCTTCCTCGATTGCAACATTTTGCAAAAAAAATCTCTTCATTAGAATCTGTGTATCAAAAATATGAACAAGCATTCGGAGGAAATTCACAATGAGTGAAGATGTTATTTCAGATGTATTGAATCAAATCATGAATGCCAAAAGAACGGGCAAGAAAGAATTAGTTGTACAACGATATTCGAAACTATTGTTGAACATATTGAACATTGCGCAAGAGGCAGGATATTTAACGTATTCTCAAGAAGGAAAGCAATTAAAAATAGATATTGGTGAAGTTCACACTATTAAAGCAATTAATCCGCGCTTTACAGTTTCAGTTCCTAAAATTGACGGCTATGTCCGTCGATACTTGCCAGCAAAAAATTTTGGATTCTTAATTGTATCTACGAGCAAAGGATTAATGCGTCATGATGAAGCAGAAGCACAAAAAATCGGAGGATGCCTTGTGGCATATGTGTATTAAAATGAAACAAACAATTGTTGCAACAAAAAAAGAGAGAAAACTGATTCGTGCTGAAATTAGCGTGCCGAGCAGCATTCATATTAAATATGAGGATGGGATTTTACATTTAATATTTGGAGAAAAAGAAGTATCACGCATTCTTCATCCTATGATTATTGTGACTGTTGAAGCAAATAAAATAATTTTATCGACGAGAAAAACAAGAAAAATAGAAAAAAGAATGGTTGGAACTTTTGTTGCGCACATAAAAAATATGATTGAAGGCTTGGAAAAAAATTTTATGTACAAATTGCAAGTTGTGAATGTTCATTTCCCAATGACAGTTACGTACGACAAAGCAAAACATGAATTAGTGGTGAAAAATTTTCTGGGAGAAAAAAATGATCGACGCATTAGCATTGCTCCTGATGTAGAAGTTAAAGTGAATAAAGATATTATTGAAGTGCAATCGCATGACATTGAAAAGGCTGGACAAACAGCGACGAGCATTGAAAAAGGAACAAAAGTTCGCAACAAGGACCGTAGAGTGTACCAAGACGGCATTTTTATTATTGAAAAACCTGGGAGGAGTTATTTATGATGAATAAAAATGTTTATTCGGTAGGACAAGGAATTTTTGATATAGATTTTATGAGAACGGGAGATATAATAGAATTTAGAGATCATTATGAATTGATAGTAGAGATTTCAAGAGAAAAAAATTATATTGCAACTGTACAACCTATAGTAAAAGACAGAAATTTTTCCCCAAAAATTTCTGCTTTTCCTAATAAGTC
>CAYIPM010000014.1:0-11079 GCA_964365195.1 Candidatus Woesearchaeota archaeon | reverse complement strand
TGAATATATGTATAAGGAGGCAGTTTAGTGCCGAATTGCACTAATCACCTAAAATAATTATCACTCTATAATTTCTAGAAAAATTAATGAGATATGGATTGCTCCATAGCTCATGTCTTCAATAGAGAAATGGATGAAAGCTACATTTAGAAAACAGTCGTACAAAAAACCGTGAGGAGTTGTTGAAACACTATTTGCAGCAATCAAAAATGCAGGGTTAACACTTACACATTATAGAAAAGAAGATACACGATTCAAGTACTGATTAATGCTAGAAATAAAACAGAATATTGATAATTTGCTAAGGTTAAAAATAGAAAAACTATCTTTAATTTGTCGATTAATCGACAAATTCCGCCACATAAAAAACTTTATAAAGCCATGCTGGTTGAAAACAAAATAACCTGCGAGTGTACATTCGCGTTGAGCGGGAGTCCATTGACTTCTGTAAAAATTGACATACCATGATATCAAAAACACAAATTACAAAACGAACTGAAAAAAAACAAAATCCAGAAATTATTGAAACAATAGCATTAGCAAAAAAACATAATCTCCTTGAGTTAGCAAAAAAGCTTTCTTCTCCAAAATCTAATTATACTAACATTAATCTTGAGGAATTAAATAAGATAGAAGAAAATTCTATACTGGTCGTTGGTAAAGTATTGGGTTCAGGAAATATTCATAAAAAAATAACCATTAGCGCCTTAGCATTTTCAAAGCAGGCGCATGATAAATTAAAAAAAGCGCAGTGCGAGTTAAAAACAATTGCGCAGGAAATTGTTAAAAATAAATCATTATCGGGAGTAAAAATAATCTAATGGAAGAAAATACAATCGTGATTGATGCGCAAGGAGCAATCTTTGGGCGGCTCTGCAGTTTTGCCGCAAAAAAAGCGCTGCAAGGAAATCAGGTCATTATCGTGAATGCAGAAAAAACAATTATTACCGGAGATAAAAATAACATTGTTGCAAAATATCATGGCTTGCGGCAAAAAGGGCAAAAACATTCATTGCGAGGTCCCAGTATTTCTAAAGTTTCCTATAAGATTCTTAAACGTGGTATCAGGGGCATGCTTCCCAATCATCGATGGGGCATTGGCAAAGAAGCACTTGAAAGGGTTATCTGTCACAACGGCGTTCCTGCGGCATTTAAAGATCACCAGATGACTAAATTAGAAACGCAGGCAAAAGTAAAATATATAAATCTTGCAGAGCTTTCAAAAATAATGTAATATAACATGGAAAAAAATATAACAATCAGCGGAAAAAGAAAAACCGCAGTTGCAAAAGCAACAATATATCTTGGAAAAGGCAGGATTAGAATTAATCATATTCCATACGAGAATTTAGATTTTTTCAAAAAACTTTCTATAGAAGAGCCGCTCCAGATTACAAAAAAAGTATTAGGAAATACAAATTTTGATATTAATGTGAATGTGACTGGCGGTGGAACCGAAAGCAGAATAGAAGCTGCGCGTCTTGCAATTGCTCGGGCAATTATTGTCTTCACTAATTCGCAAGAACTAAAAAAAGAATTTGTGCAATACGACAAAAATATGCTTGTTGCTGACACGAGACGCAAGGAAGCATATAAGCCAGGCGACAGTAAAGCCCGTTCAAAAAGACAAAAATCATTTAGATAAATTAAATTATCACTTCTTAATAAAAGTAACAAAAATAAACATTTATAAATGATTATTCCTCATATAAATTATGACAAATACAACGTTAGGATATGTTAAAGGATTAGGATACGTCGAAGAATCCTATGGAGATTGGCTGACAAATATTGTTGAATCACGAGGAAAAATAATAAGTCCTCGCGATGAAGCGTATGCGCGATTGCAGACTCAAGCAACAGAAAAAATTGGGCAGAGTTATGGAACGCAAACATCAGCGGGATTTGAGTATGCAAAAGATCAATTACCAATCGTACGATTGCATTCACGTTTATTGGAAAAAGCGATGGCAGAAAGAGCAGTTGCCGCAAATAAAAATGGAAATTATTTTTGTACGCCAACAACAAAAGAATATGAAGCATCTCTCAAAGAAGCTGAAAAAGAAATGAAAAAAGATCCAAAAGATTGGAATGTTTTCACATTTCCTTCACCAGACAGAGATCCAAAAGATTGGAATGTTTTCACATTTCCTTCACCAGACAGTATAACTATATCTGACAAAGAACACTGGAATTTGTATCAGGCATTCTTGAAAGATCAAGCAACACCTTATTTTGAATTAAATGGACCAATTACGGTGCATCATGTCAGTAAAAATGTTGTTGATGCACGAAATGGAACGCTTTTGTCTTACCTCTGGTTCGGGAGTCTGGATAGCAGGTGTGGTTTCGTCTGCGACGACTGCTTTATTGACTTCAATTACGAGACGCGTTGGGTAAGTCGCAAAGAAACTGCTGAAGGCACGCAAAAAATTTCTTCAGAAGAAATAAATGTTGCATACACACAAAAAGAAATTAACAAATATTCAGATATTTTACAAAAAGTAAGAACTGGAGAATTACCAAATTCAAGACTTGAAGAACTTGTTGAATTCCTTGAACGATTGAAACAATAATTTTTTTAATATAGTCAACGACATTTATATCTCCCCAGTTTGTCGTTGACTTATTAGGGAAAGACACGATTCTTTCACTATAGAGATTTCTTATTATTTTTTAATTCAAATAGTGCGGTAAAAGAATTTATTAACTCTTTTTCAATCATATAAAAAAGAGGAAGTATGGATTTTAATTCGATCAGCGTTTTTTTTAGCAGCATTATTGATACAATCCCCCAGGATCAGAAAATTTTTGTAACGCTGGTAACATATACCGGTCTTATCGCGCTTTATTGCCTCTTTATCTGGAAATATTATACGGTTCTTTCAAATCGGGAAATTATTAAACTAAACTTAAAAGAATACAATCGCTCAAAACATCCAGTCATAGAAAAAATAGTTGCGCTTTTCTTGTATATTTTAGAGTATTTAGTCATTCTCCCGTTTTTAGTCATTTTTTGGTTCACCATACTTTCAGCATTTGCGATCGTATTATCAAAATCACAGGATGCGCGGCAAATTCTCCTTATAGCTGCCGCGATAATAACTTCAACAAGAATTATGGCATATATCGACGAACAGCTTGCAGAAGATGTTGCAAAAGTGTTGCCGCTTACATTAATTGCAATATTTATTTTAGAATCAAAACTTATTGATTATCGCAGTGTGATTCTCAAACTCTATTCATTGCCAACGCTGATAGACAACATTTTCATTTTTTTAGTATTTATTTTTGCTGTGGAATTTTTCTTGCGAACTTTGTATGCGGTGATTCAGTTTGCGCGCTCATATGATGAGGATTAATTTTTATAAAAAAATTTATGAATATTCAATTTCCATATATGCTTTTGTTGCAGGAGTATGTAAATTATGTTGCGTCATGTAGTTAAGAGCGTCTTTGGCATATTCATGATAGTTAACACATCCCTGAACAAATGCTTGTTCTATTAATTGTGCATCGAGAGATTTATGTGAAATAAGGCCTGCAAATTCTATTGCTCTTATTATTTCCCTTCCATCTTTTATATTTTTTCTTATATGATCTTCAGCTATCCTCATAATATTATCTGACGTGATATCTCCGTGTGCGATAAGAGCATCATATACAATTTGTGAAGGACTGTTTTTTCTTTCTAATGTTTCGAGAAAATTATGCTTTAATTCAAAATAATTTTCTGATAATTTTGCAGCTTCAACAGCTTTTTCCTCATTATTTGAATATACATATCTATCTGCAAATGTTTGAGAAATCTCTTTCTTAATAGCAGTTTTTCTATCATCACTTAAATTATATTTGTCGCTCAATAATGCCTTTAATCCTTTAAATGCAGCAGGTCTATCCTCGTAAATAAAAGGAGCTCTTGTTTCTGCATTTGCAGATTTAGAAATTTCAAATAATAAATCTGCATCATTACTAAGTAAAGCATATTCGATGGCAAGAGGCATTTCTCCAATCTTATTGAGGTCATTATATTGTTTTGGCATAGTTGAAAATGTCCTCGCAATTAATCCAAATGCTTTTTTTGGCTCTTTCATTTCTCTTACTAAGTCATTAAAATCATCAATAATTTCTGCGTGATATACTCGAGCTCTTGTTTCCCATTGTGCTCTTTTGTCAGAATTATTTTCTTTACTCATTTTACCTATCATTTGTTGCGCAGTCTGAAACTGCTGAAAATAAATACTTTTTTCTCGTAAGGCTTTTATTTCGTGATTCTCTTCACTTGCACTCCAATAATCTCCCTTCTTTCTTAAATGAGCAAAGGTTAAAGCAACAGCATCGTAATTTTCATTTTTAACCGCTTTTTTTACTGCAGTAACAGGATATCTTTGAAAAAATTGAGGCTTTGTAATCAGATTATTTTCTATTTCAACTTGCTGTTCCAAACCTTGGACAATTTCCATTGCCTCTCGAGGACATAAAAGATATTCTTCTTGACGATCTCCTAAAAATGTTTGTGATAGAGTTATTCTTTGTTCTGGAGACAAATTTTTAAATTTTGACATGAGAAAATCTCTCCTTTTTTTTGTATCTTCATATGCCTTTTCAGGAACATGAGTTGATTCTTTTTCTGAGTAACCACCTCCAATTCCTCGTAGTCTTACATTTTTAACAGCCTCTTCTAATGATGCCCTTGTAATAAGAGGACCTATAGATTGTTGCCAAAAATCATATAATCCCTTAAAATCCTGAGCAGTAACATACGCGTCAAATGTTGCATTAATCCATTGTGTATTATCAGAAAGAGCAATATCCTCAATTCTTTTATGTAATGAATGAGCTAATAATATCGGATTATCTTTTAATTTATCAATCAAATCAAGAATATCAATTGATGCAGGTTTCTGCATTAAAAGTTTTAACAATTTCATACTCACTTTAAGAAAAATTGCTTTATAAAATTCTCTATACTTCAAGATAGAGATTATTTTTTTCATCACCCCATTTTAAAATCAAGCACGCGACTGTCAGGAGAAAGTAAATACACTCTATCGTTTTTCGATCGTAAGCCCCGATAAATCTTTTGTAATAATTCTCGCCGCGCTTTGTCCATGTAAAACTGCATGAAATGCTGCGGATGTGTTTTTTTCAAAATTTTCCAAAACAACGCAGAAATATTTGGATAGGGAAACCGAGAAATAACAATTGAGTTGCAGCTGTCCCCGGGAAAATCAATGCCTCGGCTGCACTTCGTTGTAAAAAGAACGTCAAATTCTTTATTCTTAAACGCTCGTATTTTTTCTCCCAAGGGGTCTGCGATCTGTTCATTAATTATTTCATTTTGCGTCGGTAAATTATCAAGTTCATACATGTATTTTTCTTTGTCATCAGGCAGATCAGAAAAACTTGTCAAATGCACCAGCGCCGGTTTTTTCGCGCACGCAATCGTTTTAGAAAATACCTGTAAATAATCCTCACGTGTGATATACTGACTTTGAAAATTCGCATATTTACAATCAAGTTCAGAGCCATGCTTGCATACCAGCAATTCTCCCTGCTGTTTCGTCTCTGCTTCAATAACAATAGAGCGTTCAATGCCAAAAATAGTCCGCAATACGTCAGGTGAATGCAGTGTTCCCGACATAAAAATCATAATTTTATTTTTTGCGGCCATTTCCGCAAATCTTTTTTTCAAATTTGTTGTAACAATGTTAATGATGATGTCCTCTTCATTTTTTTCAATAGAAAAATAACTCTCGTTCATAAAATCCGCAAATAATTGTGCAACTTCTTCTAAATGAAATGCATAACTGTGTTCGTCAACAGCCAATTCATATAGCAATTCTTTGCTGCCTAGCATTGTCTTGAGAAGTTGTTCAATAAGACTTCTGGCAACCGGATAAATTTCTTCACCCGGATTATATTTTCTTTTAACAGTATTCGTTATATCGATTAATTCTTTGATTGCTGCATGATCAGGAATAATCGCAAGCGCGCCTAAAAGTCGATTAATACTGACGCGCTCCTGTGTTGCAAAACTGTCTAAAAATTCATCGCATTCATCAATTATTTCAAGTTCGGTGAGTGGTTTTCGATTCATCAGTGTTTCAAGTTTATATTTTAAACTATTAAAAATTATAACATCTGCATCAGTATATGCTTCGTATTGTTCATAGTACGGACATCCTTTTTTTCGTTGATGTATGATAAAATCAATCCCATCAAGCCCGCGATATAAAATTTTTTGCGCGCCGTCAAAATGCAAGTCATATTCTTTGGGAACAATAGGCGACCAATACGGGCACACTGAAGCGACAGACATGCGAGTCACGTCTTGAATAGAAAAAAAATCAGTCAATTTGAGTGCAGGATTTTTTTTCAGATACTCTTTAATCACAGAAAAATTTTTTTCTTTAAGTTCTATCTTGCACGGCAATTGATCATTGTCGCACGATTCATTATTCTCTCGAATATGCTTGGTTATCGCTTTCGTGACAGTGCCCGCAAAAATATCGTTGAGCTGTGCATTTTTTTCTTTCATAAGTCGTTGTACTGGAATCACATTTTCCTTAAGGTAGGTGCACGAAAAATTTTGTCTGCCGACAATAGATGCTATTTTTAATTTTTTTGAATTTTCTTTGTTCATCACATACATGGCACGAGTATAATCATTAGTATATTGTTCTTGCAAAGATTTTATCGGAACAACAATGGACGTTCTTCCAAGTTCTTTTGCTAAGTGTAATGCAATAGCAGATTTTCCAGTGCCGCACATGCCCTTTAAAAAAATTAATCGATGTCCATTTTCAATCGCAGTTGAAATTTCTTTTACAACATCTTCCTGCGTTTTTCCATTTGAAAAAACAAGCGGTGGCAGCGGCTGAGCAGCATCGTTTCCATCTTGTTGCATGTATAATGACCACATAATAAAATATTAGGAATAATTTCCTAATTTTGATTGTTTTTCAAAAACGTTTATTTTTTTATCGCTCGATAATTTTGAATGAGAAATAGTGGAAAGCATTGTCAATGTATTCCCTGATTGCATGGTAGGACAGCGCGATCGAAATTCACACCAGTTACACAGGGCGCTCGGTCGAGGTGGAAATTCACTGGTTGATTCAATGGTTTGTATTAATCTTTTTATTTCGTTTTTTAATGTTTGTAACTGCATAAGCGTTCGCGTGGATGTTTTTTTCTCACCATGATCAAGAAAATGCCAGACTAAATGCACATCGCTTACTTTCGGAAATAATTCACGAATACCGATAGAATACAATGCAAGTTGTCGATCACTGTCAAGTTCATGCTGGCTTTTTAATGAGCCGGTTTTGTAATCATGAATTTCAAAAATATTACTGTTCGTGTGATGAACAAGCCGATCAATAAATCCTAACAATTGATATTTTCCGCTCTGATCAAGGCGCACGAAAATTTTTTTCTCCGTCGCTATTGTGTTATCTTCAAACGGATAATTTTTCGTAAAATAATTGATAAGAAAACGCATCCCTTTGTTCAAATAATGATCAGATCTCATTTCTTCTTTTACTATTTTTATTTGGTCATTAAAATCTGCGTTCCATCTCTCAATAAAATAAGCAATAACACTATCAAGTTCAATATTTTTTTTATGGGGCAGTCCATACAACCATTCAAGTGTTTCATGAGCCTTTTTCCCTAAAAATGCTTCAATAGAGCTTTCATAATCTGGCGGCGCTTTGTCAATATATTTAAATTTATATTTAAGCGGACATTGTTCAAAACTTGATAAACGTGAATGGGAATAGATTACCATCTTTTTTGTGACAATACAGAAAGAACAGTCATTAAATAGATTTCTATTGTTTTTGATAATTAATTTTTGTGAGCTTGCTACCTGAGCTTGGCTTTTTTTTATTTTCAAATTGGGTTTAATACCCCGCAGCTTGTGAGTTATTTCGTTTTAGTAAAATTAAAAAATAAAAAACGAGATAACGAAAAGAGCAGTTTCATTTTAGCAAATAAATAAAAATGAGAAAATGAAACTGCGAGTTGCGTCGTCAATTTGAAAATTAAAAATTGCCGGTCGCGAAACGAAAAATTTCGCGAAATACTTCCCTATAGTCAACGACATTAATATCTCTCCATTTTGTCGTTGACTTATTAGGGAAAGACTTATGTCTTTCACTATAGCGTGCTGCGGCAGATAGCAAAATTTTAGGCAATTTTTTTATTTTATAACTACTAAAGAATTACAAAGAGAAAACTTTATAAATCATAATTCATACTAAAAATTATGAATAATATAACAAAAAAATCAATTATTTATAATGAGCCAAGTGAAATCTCATGGGATATTCCTGGAGTTTTGTATCGAGGAGAAAAAGGCACGTATCAGCTTTTTGGAGAAATGAGTCCTTCTTTAAATCAAGATCAGCTTGCTGAATTATATACAAAAGAAAAACAAAAAGGAAATCCGCATCCAACCGACATGCCTTTAATGTGGGCTATTGCCACACGAGCGCATGAATTAAGAAGTGATGATAAAAACGAAAAATTAAAAAATTTTTTAAAGCAAAGTTTGAGAAGATGGCCAAATACACTGACAAGAATTATCTATAATCTTTCAGAAGATGATTGTGTTATCCATAATTATGGAACGTCAGACAAATATTCAGTAAATTGTACTGTTGTTGGTTCTGATAGATGGATTAACAAACTTTTAGATAAAAATATTCTAGAAAATATTCTAGGAACACAAGATACTCAAAAAATAAATGAAATATCTCAATATGTTAACGGAACTGATACTTATTTGTGGAGATTAAATTCAAAACCAAATCAAAAAGATGAAAGAGTTGCCGGGTTCTATGCCGACGACTGCAGGCTTATCTTCGACTGCGACTGGCGTCCTCTTGGCGGGTGTCCTGCTTTTCGGGTATTGAGAGTTGAGTAGCTGGCTGTGGGGCTCGCTTTGATGAGTGAAGCAAAGCTTGAGGATCGCGCAGCGCGCGAAATTTTTCGTGGTGACTAAAGAAAAAAAAGACGAGCAGGATTTCGCGGAGCGAAAAAAATTTAAACTCATTTTCTTTCTCTATTTCGCCCAAATGTTTTCTTCCTTGAGCAAGAAGAAAGCTGGATGGACTACACGCCAGTTAACAAACACGTTATTGAGATTTATTTTAAGTCATAAAATTCAATCACGACATTTGGTAGCGATGAATAAGTCGCGAACAATGAAGTGATGGTGCTCCCTTTGAGTATATCATTGACGAGGAGAATCTTTGTAAGATAAGTTAATTAGCTACACGTTGCCAGGTTCAACGCCAACGACAACAGGCTTAACCTCAACTGCAACAGGCATCCTCATAATGAGTATCCTGCTTTTCGAATAGTCTATCCGGGCATTTTTAAAAAATATATTCTACAATAAAAATCAAATCTCTTTTTTATACGCTTCCAATGCTACATGCAATTGCCTTGCCGTAATATCTTTTCTCCCCCCTTTTTTCTTCAAAATATAAAATGCTTTCATCTCAGGATGTTTTCCGTCATAACCGTGCATGGCTTTCACGATAGTTTTACTCCAAAAATTGGGAAACAACAAAACACCCGTATGAGCAAGAAAAATAAGTTCACCATATTTCGTATTCCATTTCACAATATTTCCGCTCATAAGAGGCAATTTATTTTTTATTTCATCCAACTCCTTTTTACTTCCCCAATAGCGCGCCATATCACTGTCAATAAAACAATCCCGGCTATAAGGAACAGCAATCGTTTTTGTAATATCGATCATGCCATGATCAGAAAAAATAAAATCAAAATCCATTACAGAAATTTTTTTGTCAATTTCTTTAATCGCCGCAGTAACTTGCGGACTTTGTGTGCCATAACGATGTCCAAGATAATCCAGATCCCCAAAATAAAAAAATTCACATTCCTGTTTTGCAATATGCTGTTTAACAGCAACGTCAAACATATGCAGTCTCTTCAGGGGAATATTTCCCGTCCTAAAAAGCTCATAGCCCTTAAGCCAGCGAGGAAAATTAAATAAAATGTCAATACACAATCTCCCCAACTTTCCAAAATACTGCAGCCATTGAAAATGTTTCAGATACGCAAGCGAGCCATCACCTCCATGATAAAAATTTGCAATAACTTCTGAATTTCCCTTAAACAAAACTTCAACACCGCGCCAATGTCCAAATCCCATATTGAGTTCGCCATGCTGATATTTCATAGTCAAGGATTTCAAAAACGGCGCATGTTCAAGATACGCCGGCTTAAACGCATCAATCATAATGACTTTTAATTTTCTTTTTTCCATAAATATTCTATCACAAAAAACCTTATAAATCTCTCTCAACAGCTGTAGGTATGCACGACAAAAAATATGAAAAAGAAAAAGCAAAAGAATTGCTGGCATTAGTCAATGAATACACAAGCTCAAATAATAAAAAAGAGATAAATGCAAAACTTAATGACATTGCAGGAGAGTTATATTACAAAAAAAGATTAGTCATTTCACAGGCCATGATCGACGTCGCACTTGCAGTGCATTCGTTCACGCAAGCAGCAATGTCTGGCGGACATTTCCAGCCGCTTGATGAATTTGTGTCAGATTTGGAAGAGATAATAAAAAATTAAATATTTGCATACTTTTCCAATTTTATTATCATGTCCATAAATTGAAAACTTCATTCTTTAGAGTGTGGTCGTAGTTTTAGGGTTTTCAATTTTGGATCACAAGAGAATTGCTTTTGCTTTTGCAATTCTCTGTGCAGAAAATTCAAACATAAAACAAGAATTTTCTTGCATCCTAAAAACAAGTGCCTGCTCACATCACACCAAAAGGCGTGGGTGAAACAATTGTTTTTTTGATCTTCGGAATTTCTTGCAATGCTTCCATAACTGTTTCAGGTTCAACAGATTCCCCATAATAATTAATGCCATTTCTTATTTTCCGTAATCGATCAAAATGTATGGCGAGCGATTGTTCATGTAAAACATCTGAGATAAAATGCGTGATTGATTCATGTGACAACAAGTTAATGCCCTTCGGGCAGCTCCGCTAGGATAATCTCTTCATTTCTAGCC
>CAYIPM010000013.1:0-11565 GCA_964365195.1 Candidatus Woesearchaeota archaeon | reverse complement strand
AATCCAAACTTTTTTATTTTTCAATTTGAGAGTTATCTCATTTGGGACAACGCCTCTTTTTTTACTGAGAAAGAAATAGTGTCGACTGCAATGAAGTCCTTAAATTTTTTAGAAAGATTTTCTACTGAGATCATCTGCTCTGTTTTCATATAGGAAGAATGATTTGATGATTTATAAAATAAATCTTTGAGAATTTTTTAGGCGGACGACTTTTTTAATTCTTTAACGGGAAGATTTTTACTTACCTGCAATATTTCTATGCCGAGAATTTTTTTATCTTTGTCAAGATCGACATTAATATCGTCATTTAATGAGATAGTTGTAACAACTTCTCCTTCTGCAATATCTTTAAAGGAAATATATCCTGCATCTGCAACGGTGTCTATTTCAACTTTCATCTCCACATCACGCTGATAATCTTTATAAAATTATCTTCTTGTGAGCTTTGTCCGGACTTCGTCCGAACAATTATAATTGGCAAATTTTCACGAAGTAAATTCGATGAAAATTTGTTATTTTTACTAATATAACTCTAACTCCGGACAGAGCATTCTTGTGCCCACACTACCCTTAAGACTTGATTATTTATTTTTTTATGTGATTCAATTATTTTTTCTTTTTTTATGCTATAATCAGGTATATAGATACATTCTTCGACCCATACTTTTTTTATTTGTCTTTCTTTCATTCTCTTTTGTGCATGTTCTGAATAGATTAAGTTCATATAATTATATGATTTATTTTTTTAAAAATTTTTCTCTTTTTTCAAAGAAAAAATAATCAGCATGAATGAGGCGGGCAATTTTTTTGCAGAGTGCTTCCTATAAAGTGAAATGCGCTTTATTTTTTGCCGCTGAAAAAAATAAAGCATGCGCGATTGATTTTACTATCGACAAAAAATGAATTTTTGTAATATATCATCAATTTGTGGTGAACACTGCACGTAGAGTTAGAGATATATATGTCGATACACCACTCGTTTGAAAAATTATTTTTGAGGAAAAATTTGTTTATAAAGAAGTTTGGTGAGTGTAACTTATGAATTACACAAAAGAGCGTACCAAAGAAGAAACACAAAAAAGAATCACACTTGAAGTGATTGAAAGGAGGTATAAAAAGAAATGAAAAAGCTATTTAGTTTAATGACTATGGCTATGCTTGTTATTTCAGTGTTACCTACACTGATTGCAATCGATGTTGGCACCGGTATCGGCATCAATATTGAACCAGAAGAATTCCCTCCATTAATTTGGATGTGCGATAGTAGAACTGTTTATGATGATACTATCGAACCTGGAAGAGATACTTTTGCTGGTGACGAATTATTTGAAAGAGCAAACAACTATGCTTTCGAAGGAGAGCAGATTCACTGGACTGTTCTTGTTATGGATAAAAACAAAATTGAGCAAATCGATGATGTTGTTGGAACAGTCGGGGATGTTCAAGGTGAAGGAAATGATATAGAAGTTGAATGTGTACCGGTTGATTTTTCTAGTATAGTCGAGGAAGAGTGTAATGCTCGAATATTAGAAGAAGATTTGACAGGGGAGTCAATTAATCCGTTAACTCAACAATATTATGACTGTACGTTTACTGTTGAAACACCAGACAGCATGTATGGTGAATACTGGATAACTGTTGAAGCAATTGGCGACGATGGACAAAGCGCAACTATTGACGAAAACGAATACTGGTTTTTGAATCCTGTAATCGCTCTATCAGTTGATGGAGCTTTAGAATTTAGTGAAGTACGACCAGGAGCTGTCGCTTATTCAGATACTCTATTAATTGGTAATGATGCAGATGATGGTTCAGGAGTACTCCTAGATATGTTCATATCAGGAACTGACTTTTACGATTCATCATCTTCAGGCGCACGATGCCCTGTAACTAACAGACTAAAGCTTGGAGATCAAACTTTAGAAGACGATGATAACGGAGAAGCTGTTCTTATAGATGTTGACGATGATACATGTGACATCAACCTTGGGAGTGACGAATCAGATGACCATCTTTGTTATTTTGCTTCACAAGGAGCATATAGCACTGATGTTGATCCAAGAAGCGATGCAGAAGGATATGTTCCAATAGAATATGCAGATCAGTTCAAAACTGATTTCTATAACGATGCTGAAATAATCGCTACTGCAGGATTGCTTTCAATCGGCGGAGTTGATTATTTCGCAGGCAATGTTTTGTCACCTGGCGCAGAGTTAGCAATAACGTTCAAACTAGGATTACCAGAGCCATGTGTCGGCAACTTTGATTCAGGAGATATATTCTTCTGGGGAGAAGCAATTTAAGATTTAATTTTTTTTATTTTTTTTATATTTTTTTATATTCAAAAAATAGAGACTACAGAAACGCGGCAGTGATGACTGCATGCATTGATGAATGCATTTTTGGAGAAAGAGTGTGAGTTAACCATTTGCCCGCGGGGAATGAGAGGAGAAACCAAATATGATGAACCATAATTCAAAAACTGAAAAGAAAAAGAAATTCTTATTTTGGATTTTATTTTTTTCATTTACTCTTATTATGTTAATGCATTCTGTCAGTGCCGCAAAAAAATTATGCTTGACTTATGGGCAAAGTGTACCGAGTGCTGAAAATCCGCGTTATACCTGCCATTCTGAACGTTGTGAAGTTTGTGTTAATGATCAAAATTTTCCGACGAACCCTGCATTATGCAAAGGCGGTTGTGAAGGAACCGGCAGCGGCGGTGGCATTGATACGACACCGCCAGTATTAGATATTTTATCGCCGGATAATGGTGAAGTATTCAGCACCAGTAGGATTTTATTTGACATCCGCTCGAATGAGCCGGCATCATTATCTTACCTTGACAATATTTTTGGCAGAAACAAATGGAAGCGACTTTCAGGACTAACGCGATCATATACACAATCTTTACGATTTAAAGACGGCGAGCAGGATATTACTATCCGCGGCACTGATAAAAAAGGAAATTCCATTGAAGTTGTACGGACATTTTTTGTCGACAGCAAAAAGCCAAAAATAACAAAAACTCTTCCCGTAAAAGGATTTGCAAACGAGATATTCACGGTTTTATTTAAAGAAGAAAATCCTCGAGCATTAGTTATCCATTATGGCGCGAGCACCGTGCATGAGAAGGTTCTTGACTTACAGCAATGCACTCTTGATGCGCGCGGCGGCGTTTGTTTTACTCGAGTATCACTCGCAGCATTTGACGGACAAACAATCCGTTATTGGTTTGAATTAACCGATGTTGCAGGGAATACTGTTGCAAGCAAACCGCTTACTGTCGCTGTCGACGGCACAAAGCCACTTATTAACAATCAAAATTTTTGGGAATTACATGAAAATAAACATCTTGTTCTTGACATGAGCATTAGTGAAGCTAATTTTGATGGGGTGTATTATAGTGATAGTGAAGATGCACGACCACAAGAGAAAAAAATCTGCTCAAAATTAGACTTGAATGGAAAATGCAAGGCGCAAATTAGTTTCAAAAGCGGACATCATGAGGTTACTCTTACTGTCAAAGACAAAGCAGGAAATGTTTTAATTGTTCCTGCTATTAGTTTTGATTTGTTGTGAATTGTGATTGATTAAAAATTATTTTTGGTTCTCAACCACAACAAGAAATGATTCGAACTTAACCAAAAACAATTTGCATTTTTTGATTAATAATCTCTTTTATTTTTGGACTTTTTACTTCTCCTATTTTTCTGTGGACTAAACTTTTATGTAACGTGAAAAGCATGTCTTCATATATGAAAGAATCAAAACGAATGTCTCCCACACAATCTTCTTTTTTAGCATTATTTCATATTTTTTTATAGAGGACTTTGAATAACCCACATTTCCGAAGGAAATCGCGTCAAAGTCCTTCTTAGAGAGTTTTGAAATTGAGGTTTTTCAAAACTCTCTATAGTCAACGACATTGATATTTCTCCATTTTGTCGTTGACTAGATAGGGAAAGACGCGATTCTTTCACTCTAGTTCTTGTTTTATGAGCTCAATTATCTGGAGTGCGCTTTTATTCCAAAATGAGATTATTTCTTTTGCTTGATATTCTGTCACTTTAAATCCTCTATAATTAGCATCGTTTCTTATTTTCCTGAATCTATCTAAGAAATTTAATTCTATATTATTTTTTATCGGAATATTTTTTAATATTTCCAAACTTATATCATGATCAAGCGGTTCATAACCTTGGATTCCCCATTTTGCATCGCCTAATTGTCGGATTGATTCATATATTTCTCTAAATATAACGGTAGCACTTTTTTCATGTAATTCAATAGACAATACAACCTCTGCGTTGGATTGAGAAGCACTCAGAAGAGATTTTATTTTCTGAAAGTCTCTGCTTCTTATTTTAAGTCTTTCTTCTTTGAGTAATCTTTTTATATAATCTTGGTTCATTTTTTAACTTCTAAAAATCCTAGTAATACTATACCATTTGCAATATTATTGAACAGATGTACGTCGATCACGTTTCTATTACATTCATGCAGTTGAATTTTTCTTCCTATTTGTTTTTCAAACTCTGAAAGCTCTCTTAACGCAACAGTATGATATTCCTTAAATTCGTCTTGCTCAATGGCAATATCTATGTCAGATCCGGTGACATCCTCGCCTTTTCTAAAACTTCCAAAAAGGACAATTGATTTTGGATGCTTATAATGCTGGTAGAGGAATTCCACGAGTCCGCTTTGATACACAAAATTGAGATTATATATTATTTTATTTCTCAGAAAGTTCAAATTGCTTCGGTCAGCTCGTATTCTCCATATTTTACTTAATTTTTCTACCGTAAGAAATCCTATTTTTTCCAAATTATTAATAATTTCTCCGAGATTAGCTTTCGCCACTCCTGTTTCTTTTGCAATATCGCTGAGACTGAATTCTTTTTCGGGAAAAATAAAAAAGAGCTCGGCTACTTTTTGTATTCCGGTTTGAATTAATAACTTACGATATAAATAAGGTTTTACTATTCCTTTCATATAACATATGTTATAAAGTAGAACTATATAAATGTTTCTTGGTTGTACTTTAAGCATATCCCTATCTTGATACTGTGCCGAACTATTTTAACAACTTCATTGAACTCAAGTAGTAAAACAGTTTTATATAGATGCCTTCATTTATTGTTTAAATAAAAATGAAAGGAGGTAAGAGGTGATATGAAAAAACCAAGCATGGTTTTTAATTTCACAAAATAAAAAATTTTGTAAAATGAAAAAACTTTTTGTAGTTTTTTTAATAAGTATGTTTAGTATCGTCGGTGTTTTTGCGTTGAATCAGGGCGTTCATTTAAATGTTCAAGATACTATTGAGTTTACTCTACAAACTACTAATTTAAGTTATGGAAGTGTTGTATCAGGAGGAACGTCTGATGTTAAAGATACTTTAATTCAAATTGGGGATGAAAATAATGTCAATATAAAACTCTCAATAAACTTAGACGAGAGTAGCAATAATATATTTGGAAATATATGGTATAATTTGAACGATGTTGCTCCAGAACAATTTGAAAGTCAATTGTCTAAAACAACTCCAATAATTAAAGATCTTCCAGATCCTACTGGGAGTAATGTACAAGACATAACTTTACAATCTGTTCTGAAAGTTCCTGTTGGAACAACTCCGGCTAATAACTTGTTAGGTACAGTAATATTTACTGCAACTGCAAATCCGCCAGAATAAAAACATGACGATGAAATTTTTTCTTTTTTCTTTTTTTTCTTTTATAATACTTTTATGTGCGGCATCTCTTACAAGCGCCTCTGGCTTTTCTCCGACTAGTTTAATTTATGAAACGAGTATGAATGAAGAATCATGTCAAACAGTGCATATTAATTCTGAATCTGAAAAAATTATGGTGAGTGATGGATGGGCAGCGCACTATAGTGAAGAGTGGAGTGTTAATGGCTTTACTACACCGTCGATAAATCATGGATTAACCCTTACCTATGACAAGGAATTAACGAAAGATGAACGCAGTGTTGCAGTATGTTTGACTGCAAAAACTGCCGGCGAATATCACGGGGTTTTATTGTTACGAGAAGAGCAGGAAGGAAATTCTGTTGTGCAGATGGGTGTGTGGCTTAAAGCAATCATTAAAAACAGCGACGGAAAAGTGCCGGCTATAATTGCTGCGCCAAAGGCGCAGGTTAATCTTTCTTCTGAAAAAATTTCTGCTGAAAAAAAAGCTGATGAAAAAATATTTGATGAAGCGAGCACAGTCAAAAATGAAATAGAAAAAAACGCGCGGCAATTATCTGAATCGGGAAATTCTCCTCTTACCGCGAACGTTATTGCGGATGAAAATATCTTCACAAAAAACATCTGGGTGATTGCTGTGTTTATTGTCGGTATTTTGATTGGGATAATTGTTATGTCTCAACGAAGGAGTCGCGATGAATTTAATGTATAAACATTTGCTCACGTATTTTATTATTCTCATTTCGATACATAGCATTCTTGCTTTAACTGTCGAACAAACCGTCACCGTGAATGTTGTTCCCGGAAAAATAAACATATTTTCTCCGCAAGCGCAGATTTATTTTAGTCGCATGGTGCCGCTGAATATTTCTTTAAGTGATAATGCCACCTTTCGGTATGCAAAATATTCTGACAATGGAAATGATCTTGTTACGTTATGTCGGGATTGTTCTGACTATGGTGAACATAACACCAAAATAAAACCATTTGATGACGGATTTCATCGCGTGCGCATTGTGGCAGAGTTTGAAGGAGGAGTTGTTGAAGAATTTGTAGAACTTATTGTTGACGGTAAAAATCCAATGATTCATAAAACTTCTCCATCAGAGGGCTTTGCCGACGGCACTTTTGCCATTGAATTTACTGAAGAAAATTCAATGAATGTATATTTATTTTATGGAACGCCTGATGATATTCGTAATGCCAGCGTGATATTGGATCAATGCATCAAGAATTTTTTTGGAAGAAGGCACTGCACTATTTTTGTTGATGTAAAAGATTTTGACGGACACGATATTTTTTATGGATTTACTGTTCTGGATATTGCTAATCGCATGACTCTTTCTTCGATAAAACGACTTGCTGTTGATGTGTCAGCGCCAACTATTGACAGATTTGACTTTAATGTAAGCGGCAGAAAAGTACATTTCTTGATTAACATTACAGAAGACAATTTTAAAGAAATACGATTTATTGATAGAAGTAGTTTTTTCCCTCACTGGAAAACCTTGTGCTCAACAGTACAGAATGGCGTGTGCGAAAAAGATGTTTTGTTTTTCAGCGGCGCACACCAGCTTTCTTTTCAAGTAATTGATAATGCTGGGAACACTGCGTTTATTGATGGCGTGGAATTTTTTATTGCTTGATTAGAATTTTTGAGTTAATACCCCGCAGCTTACTGCGTCGTAAAAATTCTATAGTGAAAGACCTAAGTCTTTCCCTAATAAGTCAACGACAAAATGAGGAAATATTAATGTCGTTGACTATAATTAGAAAATTGCTGTTCAGAAATCTCTGTAAGACCGCTCCAGCTTGCTTTCGATTCGGTAGGAAATTTCAACGATTTTCTTTATTTGTTCATCAACATCTGCTGGATAGTATAGAGAATTTTGAAAATAATTTTTCATCTCGTACTGGAAGGGAGTAATAACGCAGTTTTAAATAATAATTAATCTTAATATAGCAATGAAAAAAGAGGTATTGATAGTTTTGAGTTTACTTGTATCAATGCAATTTATTTTTGCGGCTACTATTACTGTTCCTACTGATTTTACGACGATACAGGATGCCATTGATGCCGCCAGTGATGGAGGCATCATTGAAGTGAGTAGCAGCGCGTCTCCTTATGTTGAGGACATAATTATCAATAAAAATAATCTTGAGATACACTCTGCCGTGGGAGAAATCGTCATTATCAAGGGTGTTGCAACGGTTTTGAGTGCTTCTTTTCCTCTTGCTGCTCCCAACATTGAAATTGTAGGAGATGACGTCTCGCTTCATGGTTTTACGATTGAAAGTCCTGATTATATTGTTTCACGATATTCAAGCGGCATTGTTATCGGAGGAAAAAATACAAAAATTTACAATAATTCTTTTCTTATTAACGCCGTTGATTCTTTAGATGACATTTCTCAAGCCATTCAAACCTATGCATCTACTGCATTACCAGGTGTTGATATTTCTGGATTATCTATTTATAATAATTCTTTTCATCACAAGGGTTCTGGTGATTGGGGTTATGAAGGAATATACATCAATATTGATGAGGGTTTGGGAAGCATCTCTCTTCGAGACAATCGTTTTACAGGAAATATATTACGCGCAATAACATCTGAACGAAACAGCGTTGTTATACAAAATAATGTTATCATCACTGATGCTGTTGCTAGCGATTTAAGTTCTTTTGGTTCTTTTCAGGGAATTAATATTAGAAGATTTGATGGAGGATTGCAGAAAGATATCCTGGTAGAAGATAATGTTATCAGAGGAGTTAGTCCGGGAATGGGTTTTTATCAGGGCGTTCGTCTTGGACAAACTGGTCAAACATTTCTTAATGTGAGCACTAACAATAATTTTATTCAGTATAATACTAAGGGGGTTTTAACAAAAATAGATGCCGGAGCAGTTATTAATTATAATACTATTATGGATAATACCTTTGGTGTTACTAACGATGGAGCTGGAACGCTCAATGCAACGTATAATTATTGGGGAAGCTGTGATGGACCTTCTGGTGCTGGTCCTGGTTCTGGAGATATCACATCGGCCGGTGTCGATTTTGATCCATGGTTAGGAATATGCATTACAAATAAAATAAATGTTAGCTGTGCATTTGAAAATACGAATATAACTCTCAGAGCAGATGTTAATGGATCTTTTTTTGATTCAATGTGGTTTTCATACACTATTAATGGAGCCAATTTTAATAAAACAGGGTCTTTATCTCTTGGAAGCTTCATTAACTATTTTTATACAATTAATCTTAGCGCAATTGGAGGTCAAAATATTAGCTGGAATGTCTATGTAAATGATAGTTTCGGAAATATTTTTAGTAATGGTCTGAAGACATTTTACATACATAATTCCACTCGTTTGATTATTAACCCCTCCTCTCCTGAAGGACTTAACGGATGGTATGTCAATGAACCCTTTTTTATTTTAACAAATGATACGCATGCTAAAAAAAGATATTATCGATGGGACTCTGCCAATGAGCTTGAATATATAGCTCCTTTTGGTTTAGAAAATATTCCAAACCAACCAAAAAATTCGTCGGGAATTCTTGAATTAAATTATTGGAGCGAATTTTTTTGTGGCAATGAAACAGTACATGATCAGATTTTCAAAATTGATTTAACATCTCCCCTCATAAAAAACTTAATGCCTGCAAATAAAAGTACAGTTTATAACAATCTGCGTCCCACTATTCAAGCATTTTTAGATGAAGTATATGGCAGTAATTCAGGCATTAATAAAAATAAAACTTATATGCGACTCGATAATACCTTGGTTCTGAGCACTATTCTTGGATCTGGATTAATTGATGCAACTATCAGACATAATCCTTTAACTGATCTTTCTGAAGGAAAACATAATGTCAGTATTTACGTGGAGGATAACGCGGGAAGAAATAATACTTTAAACTGGTCTTTTATTATTAATACGTCGGCTGCATTGTTCAATTTGACAGTTTACACTCCTGCCAATGGCTCATTTGGAACGAAAAGAATATCATTTAATATAACAACAACAAAAGTTGTTAACTCAATAGAATATATAAATTATAACGATCAACAACCACAATGGAAAAGGTTATGTAACAATTGTAATGAGTTTGGTTTTAATAGATTAAAAACAAAGACATTAAATGAAGGTTGGAATAATCTTACAATTAAAGCAACCGATGAATTCGGAAATTCAAAACAAATTAATTTGAGTCTATTTATTGATTCTCGAATACCAAAGATTCTTAGTTTTTTACCGCGAAGAAATGCTTACGTTAACGGCAGCAGTTTTTATGTATCCTTTATTGAAGATAATGTACGAGAAGTTTTAGTGAATTGGAATCCTAATAAAATTATTACTTTTTGTAATCCTCTTTTAAGAAAAGGAGTAGAGTGTTATATTGATTTAAATTTAAGCGATTTTAATAATCAATTTATTGATTTTTCATTTAATGTTTCAGACGACATTCGTAGTATTGAAACAGAAAAGAGAAGAGTTTTTGTTGATACGCTTTCTCCTGAGCTTACAATATATTTGCCTAGTAATAATACTATAAATGATAAAAAGGTTCCTTTCAATATTACCGTAAGTGAAGCTGTTACTTTGGAATATTATGATAATTCTGAATTTAGTCCTCGCTGGCGAAGATTGTGCACGCGCTGCAATGAATTTGGAAATTCAAAAAATAAAACTATATCTTTCAAGTCTGGAACCCATGCAGTTTTTATTAGAGCAATTGATAAAGCCGGTAATTCTGATGTTAAATCATTTTTATTTGAGATTCAATAACGCAGTTTTAAATATTTAAAGAGATTATATATAACATGAAAAAAGAGGTCTGGATTGTTGTCGTAGTTGTAAGTATTCTATCGTTTGTCAGTATGCATTTTGTGTTGGGTGAAGCACCTCCTGCTTTAGAAATACAAAACATGTTTACTCTCTATGCTCCGCTTGACGCAATTTATGAAACGCGCATTATTCCACTGAACATAACCTTTGGAAGAACAATTGCAAAATTAAATTACATTGTTGATGACGGAAATGAAAGAACATTATGCAATGATTGCGCAGAATACGGGCATGCTAAAAAAAGAACGATCTCACTTACCGACGGGTTTCATCGTCTCATTTTACGCGCTCTTGCCTATGATGGTGCCAGTGAAGAAAAAGAAATTTCATTTATTGTTGACACAAAGGCGCCTACAATCACCGGTCTGCAGCCCAAGCGCGGATTTGTTAGAACAATTCTGATGAGTTTTGTTGAAAAAAATCCTGCCAGTGTTGCTCTTTATTATGGAACACCAACAGATATCCGTGCGCACTCAATTAATCTTTCAACATGCATCATTAAAGACGACAAATATCACTGTGAGATAAATGTACATTTGACTGACTTTGACGGCAAAAAAATTATCTATTGGTTTACGGTAAATGATATCAAGGGAAAAATGGCCAGCAGCAAAACGCAAAGCGCATTTGTCGACGTATCTGCACCAATTATTACTGATTTTCAATTTGCGATTAATGGCACAAGAGGTTATTTTAAAATTAGCGTGAATGAATCAAATTTTGATGCAATAACATATACTGATGATAGTGAACCGGGACGCACCTTTAATTTATGCGTGAACTTGAAAAACGGCGTGTGCGAAAAAACAAAAAATTTTAAGAGGGGCAGTCATACCCTGAATATTTTTGTAGCTGATCAATCAAGCAATGTTGCAACACGAAATGTTTCTTTTACTGTGGTGTGATAATTGTTTGTTGTAGCATATCTATAGCGTAAAACCTATAGAGAGTTTTGAAAAACCTCAAATTCAAAACTCTCTAAGAAGGACTTTGAA
>CAYIPM010000012.1:0-11906 GCA_964365195.1 Candidatus Woesearchaeota archaeon | reverse complement strand
ACGAATTGGATTCAGTAGTTAGTTATAGTCATGCCCCGCAGGGCATTAACTTGATCTGCTTGAGAATCTAAAACAACCTCAAAAATCATTTTTTGCCAGTATCTTTCTTTTTACCTCATCTAAGGATATATATTCAGATTCCGGCCGTGCCCGTGCTTCTTTCAACGCTTGTTTTGCCCAGTCACTTAATTCACCATCATCAAGCTTATTCTTAATAATATTGATATTAATTTGTATTTTATCTAACTTTTCTAAAATGTCTTTATTGTTAATCTGTTTTTCCATAATGTACGAAGTATGCCAACGTTATAAGTTTTTCTCTCGATCCTCCTCCCACAAACTATAAAAACAAAATTATATTCATTACTCTATGAAACTGGTGATTAAAGAGGTCGAACAAATTCCTGTTGCATACAAAATTATTCTCTGTATCCTGCTTGGTATTCTCATTCTTGGAATTTATTTTTTTGGTTTTTATACAAAACCCTGTTCAGATTTTATTTGTTTTCAAGAATCATTACGCTACTGTAAAAAAACAGAATTTGTAAAAGACGACACAGAAGGCATCTGGCGCTATAAAATTCTCGGCAATGCACAAAAAAAAGATGCTTGCAACATCCAAGTAACATTGCTCGCCTTAAAAAAAGGGACAATTGATCTGGAACAATTGCAGAATAAGAAAATGACGTGCATCATGATGAAATCAAGCACTCTATTTCCCGACGAGGATCTGCAATCCTGCACGGGCGTTCTCAAAGAAGAAATTCAAGAAGTCATGATTCAGCGCATGCATAATTATCTACTTAAAAATCTCGGACAAATTCAGGATGAATTAAAAAAAATATAAGAAAGAATTTTATTTTTCAGTCATTACTTCAGCTTCTTTTTTCGTGTCGGATTTTATGGGTAATTGATAATAACCTTTATCATTTTTCATATGATATTTTTTTCCGTCATTACCCTGAATATTTGTTCCATAATCTAAATCAGAAGAAATAATTGCTGCCTTTACTTTTCCGTCAGAATCAACTATTTCAGTTCTATACATATCGTAGTCATATGCCCTTATTTCTTTGATTATTCGTATTTCAACCTCTCCTACAGTTGTTTCGTGTAACAATTTTTCTTCTTGAGTTGGATCAAATGCTACACATCCACTCACTCCACATAATATTCCTGTTCAAAAAACAATATTTCTTAACGTCTTTTTCATTTCTCAAAAAATACTCCCGCATATTTAAATATTCTTTCTTTCCTATATATACAACATGCCAACAATAAAATTTGGTCCTGCTGGATTAGGTCCTGTCAAAGATGCAGTTAAAAATCTGCAAAAATATCACGAATTAGGTCTCCAAGCATGTGAAATTGCATTTACCTACGGCATCTACATCAAAAAAGAAGAGGACATGAAAACGATTAAAGACGCAGCAGCCAAAAATAATATTATCTTAAGCATTCACGCGCCTTATTGGATTAACTTAAACAGTGCTGATAAAAAGAAGATTGAAGAGAGCAAGGATCGGATTCTTACTTGCTGTGATGTCGGAGAAAAACTCGGATGCTATAGGGTTGTTTTCCATCCCGGCTATTACGGAAAGATGAAACCAGAAGAAACCTACACCAATATTCAAGAAGCAATCGCTGATTTAGAAAAAACCCTTCTTGAAAAAAAATATAAAATAAAAATAGCGGTTGAGACTATGGGAAAAGTAAATGTGTTTGGAAGTATTGATCAAGTCGAGCAATTGGTAAAAAACACGCACTGCGAATTTTGCATTGATTTTGCGCATATACTCGCACGAGAAAAAAAAGTAGATTATGAAAAAATTTGCTCGCTTTTCTCAAAATACAAAATCTGGCATTGCCATTTTTCAGGAATCGTGTACGGCGAAAAAGGAGAAAAGCATCACAAAACAACAGAAAAAGAAGAATGGAAAACCTTGCTCAAAGAATTAAAAAAACTTCCAGATGACATCCAGATAACTATAATCAATGAAAGCCCAACAATGGTTGAGGATTCTGTGCAAGGATTGAAGGTGTGGGAGAGTAGTTGAAATTGAAAATAAAAAAGAGGTTGAGATAAAATCTGAGATAAAAAAGACATGGAAAAAGAGATATTAAGATGAATAATGAAACAGAAATAATTTTCGAGGTTATTGATAAGACTGGAAGAAAAATTAGGCTGACCAACAAGCAATGGAAACATATTCAAAAACATCCTTACATGCACAATTCTTTAGAAAGAATTAAAGAAACCATAAAAAATCCTACTGCAATAAAATATGATGAAATCAAAGAAAAGATTAATTATTTTTATCGCGAATATAAAGACATGGAACTTGTGGAAAGATATCTTTTTGTTTCAGTAAATTATTTAAACGGGGAAGGATTCATTATCACATCGTTTTATACTAATAAAATTACGGGAGAAAAATGGAAGATATGAAAATTTATTATGATGAAGAAGGGAATTTTTTAGAAATTACAAAAGGGGATATTTCTGGTTGTTTTTTTGATAATCTTGGCAATGGGGTTTTTCAAATTGTCGATAAAGAAACGGGGGAAGTTAAAGGAATAGCAATTCATAATTTTAAGGAAAGGACAAAAGATGATGCTCTTACATTACATTTCCCTTTTACGGTGAGTTTTTCTTCTTTGGATGTGAGCTAATGCGAAAAATACCAAATAGCTATTCCTATTAAAATTGCAATTGCTATAATGATTATCTTTTCTTTTTTCTAGCATCTATGTCTAATTCTTAATAGCCAAATAATTATAACAATTAGTAAAGCGAGGATAAGTATTGATCCTATTATTCCTATTATATTGTTAGTAATTATTTCTTTCATGTTTATTCAATCCAGTTGCAATTAGTTATTTTATAGTCTACTATTTCATAAGCATTATTAATGGCGATATCAGGAGATATCTCTGATACAATTCTAGGATTATTACCTAATCCTGAAAAATCGATTTGACAATTAAATTCACCATCTTTATCTTTGATAATCCCTTCACAAAGGATATGTGAGTTACGAAGACAATCACTGTAAAATCCGGAACATACTTTTATCTCTATTTCGTTAATATTATATCTTTCTTTTGTTTCATCATCAAATCCGTGCCAATAAGCTTTGTAAAATCCTTTTTCTGGAAAATATCTAGTTTCATCTTTATAAATTATGTCTAATGTATCGTTCCATTCAAAATCCTTTTTAATTTTTTTAAAAGCGAGATTAGTTAAGTTAAAAGTTCTGTATCCCTTTATATTGTCTTCTTTATCAACTATTTTTTTTGAATAGGTAACTTGACCTATATTGTCTTCATAATCCTTACTGTATCCGCCGATATAATCCCCAGCTTTTTTACATTGATAATAGTAATAATTCACGTTTTCTCCTTTTTCACTTCCTTGTCTTAAACAATCTGGAGAAATTTCAATTTCCATGAGTTCTCCATCATTCCAGTAGATAGGAATGTTATCAAACCATCTTGTTGGCACTTGAGTATCATAAACATATTTTGGAACTATATTTCGACATTTAGAAGCTGTAACTAATCCTCCACTAGATAAACCATTATTTTTACCTAATCCATCTTTATTCAGAGCTTCTATGTTGAAATCACCAAAACTAAAATTCACCGGAATCAAAATAGGATTAAACTTACTAAAATTAGATTCTTTATATGTCTGAGTAATTGAATTAACAACTTTATCTTGATTTAAGAAAGCAAACAAAAGTAAGAGAACAATAGCTATTGCAATTATCGCCTTTGTTCCATTATCCAATCCATGGAAAGCATATTTTAAGTTTATAATCAAATGCCACGCTTTTCTCAAAATGAAAAACAATAAGACAAGTTCTAATAATGAACCCAGTCTTAAAAAAATCAAGACAATTTGATTTAATTTGTCTATATTGGAGTAAACTATCAGAAAGACTAAAATCAGTCCAATAATTTTGAGTAAATCGTGGAAAAATATTTTTTTATTCAATACATGATAAGGATATTCTTTTTCAGTAAACCAATTGGTAAAATTTTCCCAATTCCTTTTAGCAAAATGCTTGTTTCCTGATGATTTCTTTTCTTTCATTTTTATGTTAACAATGTTTTATTTAAAAGCTATCCTATTTGTGGAAAAAAATAGGTGAAAGCCCAGATTACCAAAGCAACCCAAACGAGCATAATCCACGTATCTTCTTCATCCAAATTTATAATCGTATGATATACTACAAGCACAAAACTATAATAAAAATATGCATAGTAGATTCCATTAATAATCAGATAAACTAAGTCATAGCTGTTTCTTAAACCGTAATTTATTGCAGGGATAAGGATATTAAACCATTCATTGAGTCCTCCAATAAAAAGATAGGATAATGAAAATGTTTGATAATAAACATAATTTAAAACAATTCCCATTAGAAAAATAAGTAAAAATTGAATTAAATGAGGCTTTACATCATTTTGAACTCTAAAAAATATGTGTTTTCTTAAAAAATCATTTAGGCTAAAATTTTCTTCAGGAGAATAAGAAGAGTATGTTTTTCTTTCAGGGAGATACATTTCGTACGGTTCCTCATCAGATTGAGTTCTGCTTTTTTTATGGTTAGAAGGAAATTTTTGATAAGATGTGCTAGGAAAATAAATCTCTTTTATTGTTTCTTTCCACCTCTCCCTATTACCATTTCTAATAATCTCTATTGGTTTGCAATGATGATATTCTGGCAATCTATGATGAGAACAAAAAGATTTTTTACAGTAATTACAATTATATGGAAGTTCTTCAAAATTTTTTTTACACTGATAACACTTGGCATATTTTTGGTTCATTTTATTATTCTTCATCATCTCACTCTCTCATTATTTTCTTCCCCTTTCCATTCCCTTTCCCTTTTCCTTCTGAACGCGTTTCATGCTTCTTCGCTGGCGAGGATACCAAAGTATACCGCTCTTTTCTTTGAATTGAAGAATCAATTTTTACAAGTATACTACGCGCATCTTCAGGATTTTTTTTCAAAGCATTCAGAATAAATAACATTTTTCGCAAAACTTCATCATATGATTCTCGGTCAAATTCTTTAAGCTTATCAAGCCGTTCTTTCGTTTGCATATAAACTTTTATAGTCGTAATGCCGTCTTCTTGTGTGGATTTGCTCATACAAAGTTTACCAAGGTATACTATATAAACATTGCGACTAATGTAATTATTTGATAGTTACTACATAACAGCAATCTTTATAAACGAAATATTATTCTTCTTTTCAATTAAATTATGGCAACCTTTCAAATGAAAAGCAAAGCAATGTTTGTGTTTTTGTTAACACTCGTTGCTCTGACTTTAGCTTTGACAACAGTTTCTGCATTGAGCGAAAACTGTAGTGAAGTCTTTTGTATAGATGATGTCGAAATTAACGGCATCTCATATGGAAAAGATTTTCCTACAAACAGTTTCGACTTTATAGATAGTATAGGCGAAATTACTTCTGGAACTGTCCCTGTTGTTGTGAAATTTCACGCAATAGATGACAATGACGGAGTAAAAGAAGCATACACTGATGTGCGAGTAAAGGTATACATTGAAGGATTCAAAGAAGACATCGAAGATGAAACTTCTCGATTCCATGTGTTAGAAGGGAACTTGTATGTAAAACGGTTCACTTTGAAACTACCTTCCTCAATGGACCTTGATGACTTGACTGAAGAAGAACTTGCATTACTTGTTAGAATTAGTGCACGTGATCAAGAATCTGTAGAAATTGAACTTCCTTTAGAAGTTCAAACAGATTTATACAGTTTGAGCATCTTGTCTATAGACAGAAACGAAATTGTTAATGCAGGAGATACACTTGCAGTTGACGTAGTTGTTGAGAACAACGGTTTCGACCGACTTGACAATGTATACGTAAGAGCATCTATCCCAGCACTTGGAGTAAGCAACCGAATATACGTCGGCGATCTTGAGTCACATCAAGATATAGACGACGATAGTATTAACGATGCGCGAGATAGACGAATCTATCTTAACATCCCAAGAAACGCTGCTCCAGGAAATTATGAAATGCTGATAGAAGCTTCTAGTTATGACGCAGAAGTGAAAGAAACTGCAAGAGTTGTTGTGCGAGGAGCAGATACACGAGTATTGCCCCCTGTTACAGCAAAATCAGTAAGCCCAGGTGACGAAACAACATTCGATGTTGTTCTCGTAAACTCAAATGATAGAATGCTTGTATATACAATTATGCCTGATCAAACTCAGGGATTTTTTGTAGAAGCAACAGAACCTATTGTAGCAGTTGGCGCTGATTCCAGCAAGACAACCAAAGTGAAAGTACGAGCATCAGAGAGTGTACCTGAAGGAACCTATGTAATCGCTGTGAATGCAAACAGTGACGCTGGCAATACAGAAAAAGTCAGTTTCACCGTGAACGTGAAGAAAGCAGTAACGACAACAAGTGGAGATAAACCTGTTATTGTAGCAGGCAAACCTAACACCGTCGTTGTATTGACTGTGATTTTAGTGATTATATTTGTTGTCCTTTTGATAATACTGATAGTATTATTGACAAAGAAACCAACAGAAACCGAAGAATTCGGCGAAACAAATTATTATTAATTTTTTTTCTTTTTTTCTTTTATAATTTGTTTGTCGTTTTTCACAGTTCAAAGAGATGAAAGATAAAAAGAGATATAAAGAATATCAAAAAATAATCAAATCTCCAAACTCAACACCTTCGAAATTCCTTCCTGCATTGACACGCCATATAAAATATTCGTGCTTTCTGAAATAATCGAATCATTGTGAGTGATAATTAAATATTGCCCCTTTTTCATATGATGTTTAAATAACTGCGCGATTTTTTCGGAATTGCGTCGATCAAGCGCAGCATCAATTTCATCAAAGATATAAAAACAATACGGATTTAAATCTTGTATTGCAAAAATTAAAGATAATGCGACAAGAGATTGCTCGCCACCAGACAAGGAAGTAACATCAAAACGTTTGCCGCCGCCGACTTTAACAATAATATCAAGACCGCCGCTAAAAATATCTTTTTCATTTTGCGCTTGCAAAGTAACAATGCCTTTCTCGCTTAATGCAGAAAAATTCCTGGAAAATAATTCATTAATCTTGTCCAGCGTCTGCACAAATGTCTTTTTCTTCTTGCGGTCAATCTGTTCAATCACGCGCATAATTTCTTCCTGCTCTTTCTCCAGTAAATTCACTTTCTCGCGTATCTTTTCATATTCCTCTTTAATTGTATCATACACTTCCAATGCCCGTAAGTTGACATTGCCAATTCTAGATAAAACTTCTTCAGCATGAATAAGTTTTTCGCGTAACTTCTCAACGGGCAAATTAATGAGTTCAATCCCCCCAAATTCTTTCATTTCATCGGTATGTGTATCAATTTTGGCATTGATCTGTGCCTTTTCAATTTTAAAATTATTAATTTCATTTTCCATCATTCGTTTATCATTCTGTCGCGTCAGCATATTTGATTCAATTCTTCGCACCGTATCCTGCAGTGTATTTCGCTCTTCATACATGCTGTGATATTTTTTCTTAAGAATATCTGCCTGTTTTTCTTTTGCATCAATTAAAACATGTTTTTCTTCAACAGTTGTTTTCATTACAGCAACATCTTCCTCAATTTCTGCATGATCCCGAATAATTTGCTTTATTGCCAATTGCATGCGATCCACTTCTCGTTGTTTTGTAGTAATCTCAAAGCCAACATTGCGTTCCTGACTGCGTTCGATCTCATTAATTTCAAGCTTGAGTGTTTCAAACTGCACTTCATTTATTTTAATAAGAGAAAACTGCTCATCAACAATCTTTTTTTTGTTTTCAGATTTTTTCACTTCATCTTCAAGTTGTTTAATTTTTTCCTCGTTGCGCTGCAACTGTTCTTTTTTTTCAGAAATAGTTTGTATTTTGATAATGGAAATTTTTCGCGCGCTGATCTCTTCCTCTTTTTCAGCAATTTCTTTTTTTAAATGTGCAATATTCTGTTTGCTTAGTGTAATTTCTTTCTGTGCGTTTTCAATTGTTTGGTGCGCATCTTTAATTTTATGCTCGCTGTTTTCAAAAACATGTTGTTTATGTTCGCTTGTTATGTTTGTCTGGCACAACGGACATACATCAAGCCGAGAGACTTGCGATTGTATCATTTTAGATTCTTTAACAATTTGATGTGCAACAGCCATATTTTTTTCAAATTCAATCATGCTCTGCTCTTTTTCATGCATCTCTTTTTTTTGTTTTTCGATTCGTTCTTTCAAAAAAACAAGCGCCTTTCCCTGCAATGTAAAATCCTCCTTAATCAAGATATCCCCCTCATTTTCTCCAATCTGTTGCACTAAAAAATCTGATTCATGTTTTAAAGAATAAATCTGCCGTTTTTTATCTTCTATTTGTGTTGCAAGTGAAAAAACAGTTGATTTCAATTGATAATAATTTCGTTTCGCTTCTTCATATTCGTCAAGTTTTTTCTTTTTAATTGCCAAGTCTTTTTTCTTGTCAGTTCCTTTCTCTTTCATCATTGACTGAATTTCTACTTCAGTAGTTTTTAATCCCTCGTCAAGCGCTTTTTTTCGTCGTTCCAGTTCAATAAGTTTACTCTCGAAATTTTCTTTTCGTGCAATCATCCCCGCATATTCTTGCTTGAGTAAAGAAATTTCTTCTAAGAGTGTATCTTGTTCAATCCCTGCAGATTTTTGAATTGTTTTTGAAATCGTATCAATCTTTGCATGCAATTCTTCAATCGTTTTCTGCGAGCGGTGAACATGCTCTTCAACAACGGCAGTTTCTTTTTCTTTATTCTCAATCTTTTTTAAAACATCAATAAGTTGTTTTTCTTTTTCTTGCGATAATTTTACAATAATGGAAGCTCTGCAGCGTCGCACTGTCTCCTGCAGTTTTTGATAGCGCAATGCTTCTTCGCGTTCATTCTCTAAATTTTTTAAATAATTTGTTCGTTCTCGTAAAATCGCGTTCACCTGCCGCAATTTTTCATTTGTTTTTTCTAATTCTTTTAGAGATTTTTCTTTGCGCATTTCATAGACTGAAATTCCCGCAACTTCTTCAATAATTTTTCGTCGATCTTCTCCCCCCATTTTGACAAACTGCATAATTTCTCCTTGCAGCACAATATTAAATCCATGCGGATCAATGCCCGCCTGACTCAATAATTCTAAAACTTCCTGTCGCGTGCGAACATTGTCATTAATTTTATAGGTACTCTGGCCGCTTTTATTTACCATGCGTCGAATAACAATTTCATTCTCATCAAGTGCAAATGCCCTGTCAGTATTATCAAGCGCAATTTCAACATACGCAAAATTCGTCGGCTTGTAAAATTTATTGCCTGAAAAAATGAGGTGTGACGATTTCGCGGCACGAATTGATTTGATACTCAATCGACCAAGAACAAAACAAAGCGCATCAGTAATATTACTCTTGCCGGATCCATTAGGTCCAACAATGACATTCATATGCGGGTCTAGTGTAATCACGGTCTCGCGGGCAAAACTCTTAAACCCTTTCATCACAAGCCGCTTAATGTATGTCATTTTTGATTTTCTTTTTTAAAATGACTTACTCAAAATTTATAATTTTGTTGTAGGTCATAATATCTACTAATTTCTCCTCGCAAAATAGAAAGAACTCAGAGTTTTTAAGACTTCACACGTGAAGTGATTGATTTGAATTTCTAGTGATGTCAGTTTATTTTCAAATTGGGTTTAATACCCCGCAGCTTGCTGCGTCGTCAATTTGAAAATTAGAAATTGTCGGTGCGTAGCAAAAATTTCGCGAAATACTCCGTCAGCTTGCTGCGGAGAGGTTCACTTTACACCTGATGATATAATCTGCGTCAATGGGATATTGCTGCCCGGAGATGTTTCATAAAATTTTTTTCCAACAGAAATCATATCAGGCATGCGTAATTCTTCTCTGTAAATTCTGCCTCTGTGCTCATCCAGTGTCTCGACGACATATGATTCCATTTTTCCCTCCAAATATTTTTTGGGATTTTGTAAAGCGTCTTCAACTTTATACAAATTTGTTGGCTCTGCAATAAAAGCATACGTAATGATGCTATTATAATGTGTGTTTGGATCAGGACAATCGAGCGCAGTACATGCACAACAAATTAGTGCGCGCGGCTGAATTGGAAATCCATATTCTTGAGCACCTTCCTCAATACAACAACTAATAGGGTCAATATTAAGCGAATCAGCAGTTGTAAGTGTCTCAATTTTCCCTCCACCATAACCAGGATAGGTATCATTTTTTCTTTGCAACAAAATAATCTTTCTTGAATCATCTACATTTGATTGATATAATAACATCATGCTTGCAACTGCTAATCCACATCCTAGTGGACGTTCAGCATTATCACTTAGTGGTGTAGCTCCGACTGATGGAATTCTTTTATACCAATCAGTTTCACCTTTCTGCCAGTCAAAATTATAGACAACATCTGTTACTCTTCTTGCCATGATTTGATTATCGTAACTTACCCAATGCAAGGGTATTTTTGCGCGAGGATTCATGAGTTCATATACATATTCTTCTTTTTTTTTCCTTCCTTGTCCTACATCTGCTAAATACACTTTCCTCGTACCATCGGGCTGATTGTATTGATGGACATCATCAACGATGACAAAACAAACATTTCTAAACACCCATTGCTTATCATTTCTTGAACGGGCAGGGAGAATAAATCGTATACCTAAATTTTTTGAAACTTTTAATCCAGTCAGTTCTTCAAAACGTGCCTGCGCAATATTTTCTAGGGTTTCTGTTTTTGAAAGAGGAGCTCTATATCGCGAACCAGGAAATTTTAATAGTGGATTTGTTCCTGCATCAGAATTAACAAGAATATATTGTGGCCTGCCGTATGCTACATTGGTTATCCCCACGACAGCAATATTGCTTTCTGCATATTCTTTATTTTTTTCAATTTCTACCATTCATGATAAATCTTCTCAAATTCAGTTTTTATACATTCAGCAACACTAGAAACATCTTTTGAACCGTCAATAACGATTATTTTTTCACCATGAATAATATTCTCCTGAATTTTTCTTATGATATCCCTATATTGTTTTATCAATACCTCTCTAAAATCTTTTTTTTCAAATTTTTCTATTTTATCACCGCGTTTTTGCAGTCGCTCTTCAGCTATGTTTGAAGAAACATCGATAAAAAAAGTAACATCAGGTTTAAGAATTCTTTTATTCTGATGCATGTATATCAATTGACTTATAGAAATTCCCTGGGCAGATTGATACGCAATCGTTGACAAAGAGTATCGATCACACATCACAAAAATTCCGTCCTCTATATGAGGAACAATTAATTGTTTACTGTGATCTGCCCTATCTTTTACAAATAATCGTGCTATATCAAGTCCCGATGAAAACGCGTCTTTTTCTTCTTCAAGTCTTTTTTTTATTTCCTTGCTTTTCCACGGCTCATGGGTGAGAAGGATGTCCTGATATTTATCGATTTTTTTAATATAATCTGCAAGAAGCATCATCTGCGTTCCTTTGCCGCTTCCATCAATGCCTTCAAAGACGATAAATAAACCTCTTTTTGTCATAATTTCTAAAAAATAAAATTCATTAATAAAGAAATAGTTGATGGGAAATATATGTTTTAATTATTAGAATTTTTACGACGCAGCAAGCTGCTGGGTATTAACCCAAAAATTCTAATAAAGATAATCTGGTTTCCGAGAGGATGTCCTGAAATGAATCCCGTTGAAGAATGCTGGAGGCAGGCAAAAATAGAAGTCAATGGAGGAAGAGTGCATGAAAGTTTTGATGCGATGAAAAACAAGTTAATGCCCTTCGGGCAGCTCCGCTAGGATAATCTCTTCATTTCTAGC
>CAYIPM010000011.1:0-11994 GCA_964365195.1 Candidatus Woesearchaeota archaeon | reverse complement strand
ATTAAATAAATCAGTTGTAACAAAAGAAGGTAAAAAATTAGGGATTGTTAAAGACATAACATTCGAAACTAGAACAGGCGAGTTGATTCATATTGTTATAAAAGATCCAACACCATATTGTTCTCACCTTAATTTAGAATTTTCAAAAAAAGGAGAAGTACTTATTCCTTATAATGCTATTATTGCAATCGGCGATTTTGTTGTTATTTCTGAAGAAGATTTATTATAATAATATTTAAAAAGCTTAACAAACAAAGGTTATTATGCAAATAATTGGTTTTAATTTTACAAAAATAATGGTGGAAAGAGAGGACAAACCCCACCCTAAATTGATTATAACTCAAAATATTAATATTAAAGAAATAAAAAAAGAAAAAGTAACTATATCTGAATTTGAAGCCTTAAAAATTAAATTCAATCTTTTAATAGGTTATTCTGAAAATTACGCAAAAATAGAATTTGAAGGAAATATTATAATCTTACCTGAAAAAGAAGAAACAAAACAGTTTCTTGATGCCTGGAAAGATAAAAAAATTCCAGAAAATGTGCGTATTCCCCTATTTAATTTTATCATGAATAAATGTAACATAAAAGCTCTCTATCTTGAAGATGAATTAGCACTTCCTCTTCATTTACAAAATTTTATGCCACGTATAACTGCCGATTCAGAACAAAAAAAGAAATAATATTTTAATAATATAATAAATGGTTTAAGATGTTTTGTCCACTAAATTATAAAATTACCGTATAACAAAAGTTGTGATGCCTTTATGTAATAAGTTTTATACATACTCTGTAATCTAGACTTCTACTTCATTTAGATAGCCTACTAATTGTTTCATATTTTCAGGCTTACCCTCTAAATCTCTATAGAACTTATCATCTATTTTAACATAAAAGTCATTTAATGCTCTAACAGTTTGTTTATATTTATCAACTCCCTCTATGTCTACTAACTTATAGAATGCCTTAGCATAGTTTGTAAGAGCTTCTGTTAATTCTCTTATTTTGGGGTCGGCTAGATTATTAGTTTCATCTAAGAACCTTTCCATATCAGATAATTCTCTTTGTAGAGTTTCTTCTACTGATTGCCCTCTTATTCTTGAACGTTCAACTAACCCATGTTCGATTAGACCTTCATGAAATGCTACAAGTCCTTCAAGCATCTTTTGGTTAAATCCACATAATGGCATGTTAATTTTCCTCCAGTTTAAATTGTGCTAAGTAATTTCCAATATGGTCAATTTCAGTTTGCATGGCCCTACATTCCTCTTTCTTTCCAACTTGAATTTCTCTAACCAAATCTCTATAATTTGTTGAGACAAAAACCGCTAAACCTTCTATACCTTCACGAGAAACAGTTCCATTAAGTGCTAGAGGAGCGGTTGACTTAACAACACCCCTCAAATAATCAACACTCGCTTCTAAATATTCTCTTTCAGAAAGATTTTTATCTCTATATCTATCTTGAGTATTCTCGTAAGTGGACCTTACAAATGTAAGTAGACCATTTATCGCATCTTGACTAAATCCGCTTGGTGGCATTTTTCATATCTCCTTAATTTCTTGAAAGAAAAATAGTTTATATCATTTATCTCCCCTGTACAACAGGTGTAATAGAAAGTATTTTATAGTCAGCATTACCCTATAGAGTATGGTAAATCATGAACTATTCAATTTATTGAAAATCGGTCTTACTGAAGGGGAAGCAAAAGTGTATTTAGCTTTAAGCGAACTAGGAAGTTCGACGGTTGGGCCAATAGTGAATAAGGCTAAAGTTGCTTATTCTAATATCTATGACATTTTAAATAGACTAATAGAAAAAGGAATTGTGAGTTTTATCATTAAAAATAAAACTAAATATTTTCAAGCAGCATCACCTTCTAATCTTGTCCAATATCTTAATAAGAAACAAGAAGAAATAATCAAAGAGAAAGAAGCGCTAAGTAAAATTCTTCCCGATTTGGAAAAATTACAAGAAATAAGGTCAAAACAGGAAGCAGAAGTCTTTATAGGAAAAAAAGGATTAAGAACTGCTTATGAGAAATTGTTTAAGAATACTTCAAAAAAAGACGAGATATTATTCTTCTATATCCATGATGAAAAATATGCTGAAGAATCCAATTTATTTTATAACAGTATTGTTGACTTAGTCAAAGGAATAAAAAATAGAGGAATTTGTAATGCTGAATATGAAAAATCTTGGTTTGCTCAAAAGTCTAAGCATCTAACTATAAAATTTACTGATTTGCCAATTCCGGGAAACATAGATATAGCTAATGATAAAGTGTTATTCGTTTCTTGGGGAGAAAGTATTTTTTCAGTTCTAATCCATTCAAAATCTTTAGCAGATAACCTTAGAACTTATTTCAACGAGATGTGGACAAGATAAAGCTTATAAATAAATTATGCCCCCTTTCCTAGACTGAAATTATAAATATGTCAGAATTATATCATTTAATTCTTAAACAACACATTTAAAACCGTTTTTCTCATTATACTATCATGAAAATTAGTAAAGCAAAAAAAGATAAAATCACAGAACAAATTCTTATCTATCTATATCAGGTATTTCCAAAATATCCCTTCACTGCAGAAATAGCCAAAGAAATAGCACGCGACGAAGAATTTATTAAAAGATTACTTATTGAACTTAAAGAGAAAAATGTAGTAATAGATATTAAAAAAAATCAAAAAGGGCATCTTTTCTCAAGAAGAATAAAATGGAAATTGACAAATAAGGTTTATGAATTATTTCATCTGAAGAACAAAAAAGTTTCTCCCTAAAATTTTAAATAATAACAACTCTTTTTATGCCTATGGATAATCCTGACGATTTAGTAAAATCAGCGTTTATTAAAGTAAAAAATGATATTGATTTTTTAAATGAAGAAATATTAAATCTAAAGATTTCAATTAGTGATTTAAAAGAATATATGTTAAAACTGGAAAAAAATCAAAAAGATCTGTTGGAATTAATTTCGACAATTAAACAGATAAATCCGACAAATAACAACACTCCAACACATAATCCAACAATTCCACAGGAAGTAAAGGGGTTAAAAATTAAGAATTTTGAGTTTTCCACAGGAAGTAAAGGGGTTCCAACAGACAGACAGACAGACCAACAGACAGATAGACAGATATCTAGTATTACTAAAATAGACAGAAAAAGTATAAATTCTAACCTTCAAGAAGCGTCAGAAATACTTCAATCATTAGACACTCTCCGTAGAGAAATACGCCTTAAATTTAAGCAATTAACACCTCAAGAGATGCTCGTGTTTTCAACAATCTATCAATTGGAAGAACAATTTCCACAAGGCGTTTCTTATCCCCTCGTCGCCCAAAGACTAAGTCTTACAGAGAGTTCTATTCGAGATTATGTTCATAGAATGATGCATAAAGGTATATCTCTCACAAAAAACAAGATAAATAACAAAAAAATTCTCATTAAGATATCCCCTGAACTTAAAAAAATAGCAACACTCTCTACCATTATGATGCTACGAGAAAATTAGATATTTCTACATTTAATTTCGTTTTAACGAATATAAATTATCCCCCTACATCTAAAATTCCTTTTCTCTTTACCCTATTTTTTTCTTTTGTTAGAAAATCATGAGATATTATAACAAAAAATTGTTTTATCTCTCACTTTTAATAAAATTTATTCAATTTCATCATTTTTCTCGTCCAGTTTTCTTACTTTATCTCTCACTTTTTTCATTTTGAACAATATTTCCTTTATTTTTTCAGGAATATACACCCTTTTTTTACTATTCTCTCCAATATTTTCTTCTAATAATCCCTCACTTTTCCGTTTTATACTATTTATCTGTCCCCGAATAGTAGACTTATTTTTGCCCAACATTGCGGCCAAATCTTCATAACTTAATTTCATATCCGAATTAAGTAACACAAATATAATGGCCCGTTCATTAGTAGTAAGATTATATAAAAAAGATGATTGAACACTTGTTTGAACAACGTTTAAATTGCTTATAGATGGCGTTTGTTTATTAAACATTGTTTGATTCTGTTTAAGAATTGGGGGATTGCCAACTAAAGAAAGAAGGTTTTTGATATTTTCAATCTCATCTTTTAAATGAAAAATATCGTCGTTAATAGTGTTAATATCATTCTTAAAAAGCTCATCATTAGAATTAAGATGTTTAATCCATCTAGTTAATGTGTTTACATCATTTTTAACACTATTAAAACCTGTTTGAACAGCATGTTTAATAATAGCTAATTCATTTTTTTCGTCTCTTTTTTTGAAGAATCCAAACATAAACTAATATAAACACCACTACTTTATAAAGTTTATTAATTGTGATTTTATTTTAAGTTTTATAGTTGATAAGAAAAAAGAATAGTAGTAAATCACACTAAAAAAAATGTTTAATGAATCATTCCATTATAAGAAACAATCCTTAAACATCATAAACAAGCGAAGTTAGATAATTACATTTATCGAAGATAAAACTATGTTTAAACATGATAAACAATCACACCCCGTTTTTTATGAATAGTAAGTTATCCTATTTTTGTGTACATTTTCCTTCAATAAATTTTGTAATACGTAACCTTTAAATAAGCTACTTATTTATTCTTAATATTAAATAAAAAGAGGTTACATATGGCAAAAAAATCAAATATGTCAAGCACCATGAATGTAGCAAGTTGTGCTGATTGTAAGGTATGTTGGACATGCACTTGGCTATTGCCTATAATAATTCTGGTAGTAGCATTAGTTCCTGATTGGTATAATACAACCTTGGCTAAATGGGTTATTGTAGTTGCAGCAGTATTATTGCTTTTGAAGAAGTGGTGCCCGTGCCAAAAAAGATAAATTTTCTTTATTTTCTATTTTTAATTTTTATATTTATTTTAATAACACTACATCATTAATATATCAGTAATTAACACTACAATTCTATTTTAACATAAATAATTAAATAGTTCTTTAACTTCTAAAAAACATGACAGAATATATTGCATATGCAGTCGCAAAAGGTTTTATAGCTTATAATGAAACCGGCAAACAAGACGAAGATTCTAAAAAAAATAGAACAATAAATTTACATAATCTTGAAATTGTAACAATTAACAGAGAAGAAGTGGTGAGAATAATGAATAACAATTTAACTCAACATTACAGACCGGACGAAATTGGAAGTATTATAAAAATTGATAGAACTCAATTAGAAAGACTAAAAAAGAGCTTAAAGACCTATGATGCATATCTTGAAACATTGGATCTTGGTCCATAAACACTATTTCTTCTCCCAAAATTTTAATTAATAACTTTCCAGCATCGCTAGAAACTTTCTGCATAAGAAAAAAACCCGCACTATAGAAATAATTAAATATTCTTTCCTCTATATCTATGTATGAATCTAAAGAGCCCCGAATTATCTCACTTGCCAAATTTAGATGAATGGTGGCAAGATGCTTCTTATAGAGCCCAACAAAAAATAGTGAATGGAGGATCTAATTTTGAGCTAGCTAAAGTAAGATATTATAAAAATCATCATGAAGGAAATCTCGTTAACGAGTTATTCTACATTACAGGAGTATGTGGAAAGGAACATGATCTTGATTATATGGGTCGCTCTCATACTGTTCCCCATTTGATAGCGGTTAAAAGATGTGGAGAACAAAGTTCATTAGATCATCGGTGGATTCATGCAGATGTAGAGTCTATAGAATTAGAAGATGTTTTTTCATATATTCCACTTGTTCCAGGTAATACTCAAAACGTTTTAAAGTATGAACAAAGAGTGTATGTGTAACTATTGAATAAAGCTTCTAAGAGTCCCTATTTATCATAAAATTCGTCCTTTATGCATAAAACTCACTTCTATGCGTAAATCATTCGCACAATGTATCTTGTACGAACTTATAACTTAGGTTCATACAAAAAGTAAAAATAATAAAAAAAGCCAAATTAATGTCATTATTCCCAATAAAGTTATTCTTAAATATCTATTTTGAATAAAACCTAAACTAGCAATTACCATTCCCAATAAGATAGGAGATACTGTTATTAATAAACCTAGTCCAGATAATAAACTAGCACCAACCAAAGATTGTCCGACAATAGTTATCAAAATTTCTATAAGACCAATCACGCCATATTTTTTGAAATATATAATGTTGAAGGGCTTCAAAACTATATAATCCTTTCTATTCATCAGTAGTGTTAATTATCAATTTCATAAAATGTAATACCTAAAAGACTCAGGCTAAAACTTTTAATAATTGCTTAAAACCTTTTGCATAAGAAGTGTAGTTATTAAATATAAAAAAAACTAATCGTAGTGTTAAAAACCCATGCTAAATCCAATAACTTTTAATAACTTCTTCTCTTTCCTTCTTCAAAATGAGCCAGCTTGATAATATCTCTTCAACAGAAACTATTTCATTTAAACAAACGCCTATTACAATTGAAGATAAAAAAATATTCCAGGAATTAGATACTTTTTTATCTCCTTACAACGACTTTCAAAAAAAAGCAATTGTTTCTTCGAGCGAAAAAATTATGTGTATTGCCGGCGCAGGTTCAGGAAAAACAACGGTTCTTACAAAACGAATAGAATTTCTTATCAGATATAAAAAAATAGATCCAACAAAAATTTTGGCAATTACTTTCACTAGAAAAGCGCGCTATGAAATGTATAATCGACTTTCAGAATTAAACATTCAAACAAACATTGAAACATTTAATTCATTTTGTGAAAAAATTCTGCAAAAATTTCAAACACAAGTCTACGGAAAAACAGTACGGCTCATGGATCATCAAACAAAAATTATTGCGTTTTCTTTTGCATTACAAATTGCGTATGTCCGTTTGGATGAATTCATAGAAACATATTTTAGCGAACAGCAAAAACGTAGTAAATCCCAAGAAGAGTTAACAAACATTCTTATGAATGATTGTTTTTTTATTCTTGATTATTGCAAGTCAAAAAAAGAAGATTTGTCAGTTTTTTTTCAAAATATAATTTCAGAAAATAAAAAAATGATACGTCTGCTTTCTTCAGTATGTAAATCTCTTTCGCATTATATAGCACTTAATGGATTTAGGACATATAACGATCAAATATGCAACGCGGTCGATTTTCTCAAAAAGAATAAACAATTTCTTCCTCATTTTGAATATATTCTCGTTGACGAATATCAGGATGTAAATAAAATTCAAGTGGAATTATTAGACGTTCTTTCATCGCAGCATTTATTCGTTGTAGGAGATCCTCGTCAATCAATTTTCAACTGGCGTGGTTCTGATACAGCTCAAATTCGCGAGTTTCAAAAAAAATTTCTTCAAACACAAATTATTATACTTACAAAAAATTATCGCAGTAGTCAAGAAATTGTACAATTAATAAATCTCTCAATCAAAGATCATCAATTGCCTGATCTTGAAGGCATTTCAGAGCAAAAAAACGCCATTTTTTTCAATCGATTTGACACAGAAGCAGAAGAATCCAACTTTATCATTGAAAAAATCACTGAACTAGACTATAAAAAAAATAAGATATTTGTTTTAACTAGAACAAACAAACAAGCAAACACCATCGTTGCACTATTTAAACAGAAAAACATCCCTTCATCAATCAAAAAAGAAGACAATCTCTTTTCTAATAAATCTGGAGAAGTAACAATTTCAACAATTCATGCAGTCAAGGGCCTTGAAGCAGATATTGTGTTTGTTAAGGGTTGTACCGAGCAAAATTTTCCTTGTAAATATTCTGATAATCCTCTCGCCAATTTTCTAAAGACAGAGGAATATGATAAAGAAGCAGAAGAAAAACGTCTTTTTTACGTCGCATTATCACGAGCAAAAAATATTCTTTACTTATCCTACAGTGGAAAAAAACCAACAAAATTTATTACACTAGAAATGAAATCAAAGCTAGCGTATACTGACAATTCCTCACAAAAAGAGTTATTGTATCAAAATGGCAAAGATATTCTTGAAAAAGATTCCGAACAAACGCAGCAAGAAGACACGCCATTATCATATAGGGAAGATTGGGAAGATATGATATCAGATTGATATTTTTATCAACAGATTACTTGAAGCAATACTTTACACATAGCCCAAATTAATCGGTTGTGGTACACTATTAATTTTTAGAACTATCAGTAACTTTTTTCTTGGTAACAATAACATAAATTCTCTTTCCTAAAACTTTTTGGGAATATCTGCTTTAGCAGATGAGCCAATAGGAGTTACAACTCTTTCTAACCCGACTTAGTGTCAAAGTCAGGTGAATATATATGTTCTGTATGTTAAGTCCAGTTCATAACTTAACATAAAGATTACTTGGGTAATATTTAATTCCTCGATGGAATCTTTTATCATTAAACCATTTTCTCCATTCCTCCATTTTTCCGTCGAGCCAATGCTTGAACTTAGATAATAAATTGACGAATTCCCCTGCAAGATTTCTGATCGTTCTTTCAACTTTTCCTTTGTCTTGCAGATAATATGGATGCGCAAAGAGCGGATTTATTTTATTTTCAATGCACCAATTTTTCCACTGATCTCTAAACTGACCTCCATTGTCAGACAAAATTTTTTCAGGTTTTATTTTTAGTTTTTGCAAAATAGAAGTTATTTCGTTTGTCGTCGGAGAATGGTCGAACAGATGCAAACATAAAATAAATCGTGAATAATCCTCGATACAAATGAGAATAAAATATTTTTTTCCTTCTAATTTGAATTCCTTTAAATCAATCTGCCATAATTCTTTCGGCTTTTTTGCCCGGAAGAATTTCCAGGTTTTACCATTGCAGTGGTATCCGTTGAGTTTGTGTTTTTTCAAAACATTATTTATTGCGGTTCTTGATAATTTGAAATTCTGTACACATACTTCCATTTCCTTGAGCTGAAATTCAGGCAGGTTCATCAGGCCCTGTTGAATGCGCGCAGTTCCCCATTTGAATGTCAGCCGCATAAACAAGATCGCTACTTAAACTTCGACGGCGATTTTGCTTTTTTTATTTCTTGGCAAGTCTTTGAAATCTGCATTTAATGTCTCTGTACTCCAATACCAAACACATTGTCTGTCCACACCAAAAAATTTCGCCACCAGCTTTATGGGATTTTCCCACTTTACTAATTTAGTCATGAGCTTTCGTTCTTCTGGACTAAGCTTCATAACTTAGGGCGACAATCTCCCTACATATTTTGATTTATAACGTATTTCAAACAGAGCTATTTTTCGGCGTAAATTATGTTATACCAACGGAAATAAATTTTCGTAGAAAATTTTTTCCTTGGTATTTAGGAAATGAAATTAAAATTTACGAAAAATAATTTCATTTACTATAAGTTGTAAGGTTTACTTAACATAATAACACATTTTAAATAGTATTTTTGTTTATACTTTAAATGAAAAAAAATACTTATGATTCACTCAATAAAACAATTCTTATTATCACAACACTCGTTCTCCTCGCGCTCGAATTCTATTCAGTAACAACTAATAGTCATTATAAATGGGATTTTTTCTTTTTGATGTTTTTGCTTGTGGGCTTATTTGTTCTAAGAAAAAAAATTGATTTGCATCCATTTCATTATTCTTTAGCATCAATTTTTTTATTGCTGCATAATTTGGGAACATTTGATTTGTATAGTAATCATTATTTTGGATTAGAATATGATTTATACGTGCACGGCTTTTTCGGTTTTGTTGCATCATTAATGCTATATCGAACATATAAGTTGAAAGGCCCTTACAAAAATTGGTTTATGTACATTGCAATCATCGCCGTTGTCTTGGGATTTTCCGCATTTCATGAATTATTTGAATATGGTGGGGCATTAGCCGTCGGTGAAGGAGAAGGAGTATTGTTTATCGGCGCTGGGGACCTCGACGAATGGGACACGCAAAAAGATATGTTTAATAATTTAATCGGTGGACTTCTTGGTTTGATGTTATACAAGGCAAAAAATATGTTTGCCAAAAATAAAAAAAGAAATCTTTCCATAAGATAGCCGTTACCTTTAAAAATAATATTAGTTTAAAAATTCTATGAAAAAAATAAAAAAATCAAATAAAGAAAAAACCTTGAAAGAATTGGAAGAAACACTTGTACAGGTTGGCTTGCGTATTGCAAAGCGGGGAGAAGGTGCCTTATTTGTCGTTGGAGATGTGAAATATAAAAAACTAGTTAATCAATCAATTCCTCCGTTCAAAGTAATTGATAATCCCAAACTGCTTGAATCTCTTGCATTAATTGATGGCGCGGTTATTATTAATAAAAGGGGATATCTTCGAGCATATGGGGCAATGATAAATAGCACTTCTACATTTAAAAATTTTGGAACACGCCACAGCGCTGCGTTAACTGCCTCAAAAAAAGAGGGGAATCTTGTTGTTCTTATTTCAGAAGAGGATAAAAAAATAAGAATTATGAAAGGTGGTAAAATGATTATGCAGATTGATGCATTGCAAAAAAATGTCGAACATTCAATTTCACAGGCAGTCAGTATTCTTGAATCCGTTGGTGCAGGAACAATTGGAACAATTGGCACTGGCTTATTAGTGCCAACACTCGGAATCAGTTTACTTCCTGGCGTTCTTGTGTTTGGTTCTGCATATTATTTAGGCAAAATGTTAACTGATAGACTGAAAAAATAACATTTTTACCCTACTCGTTGCTAAAAATACCTCTGCCGCCGTCGACGTTTAAATTTTGTCCAGTCACAAAATCATTTTCAATAAAATGAATAACTGCGAGTGAGATATTTTTTAGACTTCCTTCCCGTTTAACAATTGTTTGTGCAATTGCCTTTTCTTTTTCTTCTTTAGGCATATCGGGCGGAAGCATCATCGGTCCTGGTGAAATGCAATTAACCCTTACACGCGGATTTCTTTTTCCTAATTCTTGCGCTAACGACCGGGTCATCGTTGGTATCGCTCCCTTTGACGGAAAATAAGCAGCATAATTTACATAAGGTCGTTCAATAGCCCAATCTGCAAAATTTATAATAATGCCTCCCTCTTTTTGCTTGATCATTTTTTCACCGACGTATTTTGAGCATAAAAATGTTGATAGTGTATTAACCTTAAAGAAAAATAAAACATCACTTCCAGTTATTTTTTCAAAAAGAATTTTTTTATATGCTGCTGCAGTATTAATGAGCACATCAATGCTTCCAAAATCATCGAAAACTTTTTGTACAAGTCCTTTAACTTCTTGCTCATTTGTTAAATTTGCTTGATATGCTGCAACATTGATTGTATATTTCTTTTTAAGTGCATTAACAGTTTCTGCCGCCTCTTCATGCGACGTGTTATAATGCACTGCAATATCAAAACCTTCTTCCGCCAACGCAAATGCAATATGATTGCCAATGCGTTTTGCGCCGCTGCCCGTAATCAATGCAACTTTATTTTCTTTTTTCATTGAGTTATAAAATGAAAGAAAGTATTTAATTATTCGTATAAGATTATTAATAAGAATTTTTTATAGAGTCAAGAAATCAGAATTTCTTGAATCTTCACCTTGTAAGAGGTGAACGAGTCAAAAAGTTTAGAACTTTTTGAATTTATTGACAAGTTCTAATTTATCAATTTGTCCTAAGAACATGCTTCTGCAACAATAACGGCTCAGACCAAGTTCGTCAAGAACTTTTTTGCTATCTTCGCCTTCTTCAGCTCGATTCTTAAATGATTCCCATAAATGACCGATTGGTTTTCCGCAACTGAAACAGCGAGGTAAGATTATCATAATATTTTATTCTCCGTTCAAGGAATATGAGTGAAGACAACATATAGATTTCACTTCCTTTCGGAAACTATTTCTACATCATAACCTGCTTAACTTCTGTGTTCGGAAAGGGAACAGGTGTTTCCAGGTTATTATGGTCGTCTTCAAAAATATAGTTAATCGATCCTTTATAAAGTTTTTTATAGTGTTGCTTTGTCCGGATTAACCCAAACCTCAATACTGAAAAAATAAAAAGTTAAATTT
>CAYIPM010000010.1:0-12486 GCA_964365195.1 Candidatus Woesearchaeota archaeon | reverse complement strand
CGTCAAAGTCCTTCTTAGAGAGTTTTGAAATTGAGGTTTTTCAAAACTCTCTATATTAAAACCTTTTTGAATGAGATATAATCTTTGTTGAACTTCTCTTGTGTTAGGAGGTTTTAGCGCAATTTCCATTTCAGGATTGAAAATTTTTGGATCATAAATAATTTCAAACGTTGTTTCTTCAGCAACATAAATCAAAAATCTGCCCATTCTTTGACGATGTTTTTTTACTATTTTTTCACCGAATTTATATAATTCATTAAAATTATGTTGTGTTGGATAATGTAATAATAACTGATCTGCCATTGCTCTCACTTTTATTTCCATCTCTTGATTTGTTATTTCTTCTAATTGATTCATATTATTGAGAGTGCAGTATTTTTAATAAATCTTTACATTCCTGATTCTATTAAGCCATCACCAGTTGGCTTAACAGAATCCCTCAAAAATTCTACCAAAAATCTCACCACAATCTTTAAATACAAAAAAACTTAACAATAGTTAAGAAAGGTTGAAATTTTTATGAGTCAAGATATGCAAACGTTTAACGTGAATCGAGAAGTATATGATCAATATAATCCAGAGAATCTTATTTTTAAAGCTGAACCTGGAATAAATGAGGCGCTCGTGCGAGAAATTTCACGCGATAAAAAAGAACCATTATGGATGCTTGAAAAAAGATTATTGGGGCTGAAATTATTCAAAGAAAAAGAACTGCCTGACTGGGGGCCTAATTTATCTGGGCTCGATTTATCAAAGATTATATTTTATATGAAACCAGATGCAAAAAAAAATTCTACTTCGTGGGAAGATGTGCCTGCAGATATACGAAAAACCTATGAAAGACTGGGAATTCCTGAAGCAGAACGCACAGTGCTTGGTGGCGTCGGTGCACAATATGAATCTGAAGTTGTTTATCATAATCTTCGAAAAGACTTAGAAGAAAAGGGTGTTGTGTTTTTAGACATGGATGAGGCAGTGCGACAATATCCAGATCTTGTTAAAGAACATTTTATGACTACTTGTGTTTCTATTGGATTACATAAATTTTCTGCATTACATGCGGCAGTCTGGAGTGGCGGAACGTTTATTTATATTCCAAAAAATGTCAGGGTCGATTTTCCCTTGCAGGCATATTTTCGGATGAATGCTCGACGTGGAGGACAATTCGAACACACTTTAATTATTGTCGATGAAGGAGCACAAATACAATATATTGAAGGATGCAGCGCCCCGCAATATAATGAAAATTCGCTGCATGCCGGCTGTGTGGAAGTGCATGTGAAAAAAAATGCGCGCGTGCGGTATTCATCAATAGAAAACTGGAGTAAAAATACTTACAACTTAAATACTAAACGCGCAGTTGTCGACGAGGATGGCATCATCGAATGGGTGAATGGCAATATGGGAAGCTGTGTTACGATGTTATACCCTGCCTCTGTTTTAGTTGGTGATCACTCTAAAGCGAATTTTATTGGCATTGCATTCGCTGGCAAAGGACAATATCAAGACACTGGTAGCAAAGTTATTCATGTCGGCAAAAACACCAGTTCAACCATTATTTCAAAATCAATCAGCAAGGACGGCGGCGTGACTAGTTATCGCGGATTATTAAGTGTGAAAAAAGGCGCAACGCATACCAAAGCAACAGTTAATTGCGATGCATTAATGATGGATAATGAAAGTCAGAGTAATACATTTCCGTATATGGATGTGAAGGAATCGACAACTGATTTGGCACATGAAGCAAGTGTTGGCAATATTAGTGAAGAACAAGTTTTTTATTTATGCTCGCGCGGGCTCACTAAAGAACAAGCAACGCACATGATTGTCTCGGGTTTTATTGAACCAATTGTGAAAGAATTACCGCTTGAATATGCGGTTGAATTAAATCGCCTTATCCAATTAGAAATGGAAGGTTCATTAGGATAAACAGACAATGAATTATTTATTTTCGGCCTCTGGCGTGCCGATTATTGCATATGAATCTAGTGAATTTAAAAAATTTCGCATGAATCAATTTGAAAAAATGAAGGCAAGTCCAAAACTCAATTTTAGATATGGACTTAATACGATTATACAACCAAAGAATTTTTCTTTTGAACAGTTAGAACATCATAGTAAGATGCCATTTAAAAGAGTTATTCGCTGTTCTGATGATCGGGTTTTAATTCTATCAGGAAAAGAATTATTTAAACATAGTGAGGCAAAAAAATTGCTTGAATTATTTCTTGAAAAAAGATCGGGAAATGGGGATGTGTTAGATTATGCGACAGAGGCATTTACCCACGATGTATTATTAATGAAAATTCCGTGCGATTGTATTACGAAAGAACCAATTTTTATTAATTATGATTATTTCGCTGACAGTCGGAATTTAATTTTCATTTTAGCAGAGGCAGGATCTCAAACAAAAATTTTCATAACAAAATATTCTTCAGGGATGAGCACATTTATTGCTGATAAAATTGTTCTTATTGCAGAAGAGAATAGCCGCGTTGATTTTGTGAATGTACAACAACTCCAACACCATATTATCGGCGTACAAAAACAGGAAGCATTTTGCAAGAAAGATGCGCGTGTTGCTTGGAGTGATATTTGTTTAGGAAGTGAGTATATGCGCAGTTCACTTATTAGTATCTTAGAAGAGGAAGGATCGTCGACAAAACTGAATGTTTTATATGTAGGAAGAAAACAACAACATTTTGATTTGTACACTGCGGCAATTCATGCGGCGGCACATACAAATTCAGAAAGCATGACAAAGGGTGTTTTAGAAGAAGAAGCTAAGGCGTTGTCACGCGGTTTGGTGCGGATTGAAAAAAATGCTGCGGGAAGCAACGGCTATGAAAAACAGGAAGCGCTTTTATTTAGTGAATTAGCAGAAGCGCACGCTATTCCGACACTGGAAATTAATAATCACAATGTTAAATGCGGCCATGGAAGCAGTGTTGGACAAATTGATCCTGAAATATTATTTTATATGATGAGTCGAGGTCTGAATAAAGCGAGCGCACAAAAAAAGATTGTTGAAGGATATTTTGCGCCGCTCATCGCATCATTTGATAAGAAAATTCAAGAAAAAATAAATGCATTGATTCAATAAGAAGAACCATGACGCAGAAAAAAATAACGAAGAAAAAAATGCAGACAAAAAATCTGGATAAAGAGACTGCAATTGAAGTTTTGAAAAAAGTTATTGACCCTGAACTTCATATTGACCTCTGGACGCTAGGATTAATTTATGATATTGCAATTATCAAAAAAGATGTTCATATTAAGATGACATTTACAAGTCCGATGTGTCCATATGGGCCTGTGCTAGTCGACAATGTTACAAAAGGACTTGAGACGGCAGGATTTAGCAAGGCAGATGTGGAAATTGTTTTTACTCCGCCCTGGCAGCCGACAAAGGAAATTATGATGATGTTAGGACTCGCATAATGAACAACAAAAAAATAACTGCACTTAAGAAAGATTTTCCCATTTTTAAAAATCATCCCCATCTTGTCTATTTAGATAATGCAGCGACTTCGCAACGACCGCAGTCAGTTATTGATGCATTAGCACAGTTTTTGGAAAAAGAAAACGCAAATATTCATCGTGGTGTGTATACATTGAGTGAAGAGGCAACAAAAAAATATGATGGGACGCGCAAACGCGTTGCTCGGTTTATAAACGCCGAAGAAAAAGAGATTATTTTTACAAAAAATACCACTGAAGCAATTAATCTTATTTCATACACGATGCAAAATCTTTTTTCTGGGGAAAAAAATGAAATTGTTGTAAGTGAAATGGAACATCACTCAAATTTAATTCCGTGGCAAGAATTTTGCAAACGAGAGGGCATGAAATTACGCTTTATTCCACTGACAAAAAATTTTGAACTGGATTATAATGCAGCTGAGAAAATAATCAACGAAAAAACCGCGCTTGTTGCATTGACACATGTTTCAAATGTTACTGGAGTCGTGAATGATATTGAAAAAATTATTTCATTGGCAAAAAAAAATAAAGCTCTTACTGTTATCGATGCTGCACAGAGTGTTGCGCATATTTCTATCGACGTTACAAAACTTGATTGCGATTTTGTAGTGTTTTCCTCTCATAAAATGTATGGGGGTTTTGGCGTTGGTGTTTTGTATGGAAAAAAAGAATTACTTAATAAATTGCCGCCGTTTTTATTTGGCGGAGGGATGATTGAAAATGTTAGTTATGAACATGCAACCTATACCGAAGCGCCTGAAAAATTTGAAGCAGGAACACAAAATATTGCTGAAGCTGTTGCGCTCGAAGCTGCAATTGCTTATTTAGAAAAAATAGAGATGAAAAATATTTCTGATTATGAACATGAATTATTGAAATATGCTTTGCAGAAATTAAAAAATATTTCCGGCATAACAATTTATAATCCTGGCGCAGAAAAAAGTGTCGGTGTTATTTCTTTTAGTTTGAACGGCATTCATCCACACGACATTGCTGAAATTCTAAATAAAGAAAACATTGCGATTCGCGCTGGTCATCATTGCTGTATGCCCTTGATGAAAAAGTTAGGAATTAGCGGCACTGCCCGAATAAGTTTTTCTTTTTATAATACAAAAGAAGACATTGATAAATTGTTTGAAGGTCTAAAAAAAGTGCAGGAGGTATTTAGATAATGCAAAGCATTAAAAAAATTATCTACGAAAGATTTAGAACTGAATTTTTGTTTTACTCCGGAAATAATTATCTTCAACTCTTATCATTCTGGAGGAAAAATTATGAACAATGATTTATATCGAGAACAAATCTTAGATTTGTACAAACATCCCTTAAATAAAGGAGTTATTGAACATCCCACGCATGCATTTAAAAAAAATAATCCGTTCTGTGGTGATGAGATACAATTGCAGCTTGTTATTGAAGGGGGCAAAATTGTTGACGTGAAATTTAACGGCGTTGGCTGCGCGATTTCTATGGCAAGTGCATCACTCTTGACAGAAAAAATAAAAAATATGAATGCTCGTGAGGCTCAACATTTAAATAAAAATGATATCTTGGAATTACTTCAGATTGATTTATCATCTGTCAGATTAAAATGCGCGTTATTGTGCCTTGATGTATTGCGCGGGGCATTAGGGGAGAAAAAACAAAATGTTAGACATTAAAAATTTTCAATTTTTAAGCCTAACATTTTTGAAAAGGAGATGTAAAAGATGTTAGAAATAAAAAATTTGCATGTTGCAGTTGATGGAAAAGAAATTCTCAAAGGCGTCAACTTAGTATTGGAAAAAGGAAAAGTGCATGCACTGATGGGACCGAATGGAAGCGGAAAATCGACGCTGTCGAATGCGATTATGGGTCATCCTAAATATACAGTAACACGGGGGAAAATTCTTTTGAATGGTGAAGATATTACCGGCTTATCACCAGACGAGCGCGCAAAAAAAGGTTTGTTTTTAAGCTTTCAATATCCAAGCGAGATTAGCGGTGTTACTATTTCTAATTTTATTCGTACTGCAATGAATGCGCACCGCACTGAAAAAATAAATGTTATGGAATTTCAAAAATTGTTGAAAGAAAAATTACAACTGCTTTCTATGCCACAAGATTTTGCGAGCCGCTATTTGAATGCGGGTTTTTCTGGCGGAGAAAAAAAGAAAAGTGAAATTTTGCAGCTTGCTTTACTTAATCCAAAGGTTGCTATTTTAGATGAAACTGATTCAGGACTTGATATTGATGCATTAAAGGCAGTTTCCGATGGAATTAATGCTGTCATGAACAAAGATAAGACTATTCTTATTATTACGCATTATAAAAGAATTTTAGAATACATACATCCTGATAAACTTTCAATTATGATCGACGGTAAAATTGTTTTAAGCGGCGGAGCAGCACTTGTTGACCAACTTGAAGAAAAAGGATATGGGTGGATTGAGAAAGAGTGAAATTATTTTTTATTTTAATTTTTGAAATTTATGTTACTCCGGACAAAGCCAAGATATACTAAAACTTATAAAGCAAAAAGATGAGGTTTATTCATGCGTGGGTAGTTAAATGGTATAATTCCTCGCTTCCAACGAGGAGTCCCGGGTTCAATTCCCGGCCCGCGCATCTCACTTTGTGAGACATTAATCGGGCAAAGCCTTTTAAATATTCATTACAGGGTTTATAGATGGATAGTGTGAGCACGCGTGAGCAAAAATTTAGCGCATGGTATGATCGCTCATATAAATGGTTATTTGCAATTCCACTCATTATTATGATCATTTCTATTGTGTATCTTTTCTATTTCTTTTCGCAAACCGGCGATATTATTTTACGCGATGCATCTTTATCGGGAGGAACAACTATTACGTTGCAAGCGCAACTTGATCAGCAAGCATTGGAAACTGCACTGCAAACTCAACTCGACGATGTATCTGTACGACGCTTGACAGACTTACGAACTGGTGAAGTTATTTCTTATATTATTGAGTCCAGTGACGATGTCAAAGATGTACAAACAGCAATTGAATCTTTTTTAGGATATAGCTTAACATCTGAAAATTCGACTATTGAATTTACCGGCCCGACGTTAAGTGAAAGTTTCTATCAACAATTAATTATTGCGATGATTGTTTCTTTTATGTTAATGTCATTAGTTGTCTTCTTTTTGTTTCGCAGTTTTATTCCAAGCATGGCAGTTATTTTTGCAGCACTCTCTGATATCGTTATTCCCCTTGCATTTATTAATTATTTAGGCATTACTATTTCTGCGGCAGGTATTGCGGCGTTTTTAATGCTTATTGGTTATTCTGTTGATACAGATATTTTACTTACCAGTCGGGTTTTAAAAAGAAGCGAGGGAAGTGTCAATCATCGAATATTCAGCGCATTTAAAACCGGCATGTTTATGACAGCGACGGCACTGGTGGCAGTTATTCCTGCATTCATTATATTTGGGGGTTTACCTGACTCTTTTCGACAGATTTTTTTTATTTTAGCACTTGGACTTGTTGTTGATATTTTCAGCACATGGATGACTAACGCAGGTATTTTAAAATGGTATTGCAATCGGAGGAACATTCAATAATTATGAAAATCTCACTCCGATTATGGTTCTTAGTTATTCTACTTATTTGTTCGGCTTTGGTGATAGGATTGCATTTAGAAAAAGGAGTTCTAATAAAAAGTGTAGAAAAAAATTCTACGGCATATGAAGCAGGACTACGACAAGGCATGATAATTCAATCCATTAATGGAAATGAAATAAAGACTGTTGAAGATTATAGACAACTTATGAATGGAATTTTTCCTGTCTCAAATATCACAAAAGTTAGCTTACAAACAAAAGAGGGAATTTTTGTTGTGTTTACTAAAGAAAATTTAGCTATTGTAATTGATACTCTGCCATTTACCAATATAAAAACAGGGCTTGATCTATCTGGCGGCGCGCGTGCATTAGTTAAGCCAGAACACGCAATTTCTGCGGAAGAATTGGATGATTTACTAGCAATTACCAGCACGCGTTTAAATGAATTTGGCATCAGTGATGTATCAGTGCGCGGCGTAACAGATTTATCAGGAAATAATTTCATGCTTGTTGAGGTTGCCGGCGCGACAACGACAGATTTACGAGAGTTAGTTTCACAGCAAGGAAAGTTTGTTGCAAAAATTGGCAATGAAACTGTATTTATCGGCGGAAAAGCAGATGTCACTTATGTTTCACGAACCGGAGAACAGACAGGAATTTATTCATGCGCACCAACTGATGCTGGCGAATATTGCAGTTTTCGATTTTCTATTTCTTTAAGTGAAATAGCAGCGCAACGACATGCCGCTATCACTTGCGCACTGGGCACTGATCCAACAAATGCAGCATATTTAGATAAAAAACTTGATTTGTATCTTGATGATCAACTGGTTGATTCTTTATTTATTGGAAAAGATTTACGCTGCAGCGAAACAACGCAAATTATGATCAGCGGCTCTGGTCAGGGTGTGAATCGGGCAGAAGCAGAAAACGCAGCTTTGGCAAGCATGAAAAAATTACAGACAGTTCTTATCACAGGAAGTTTACCCTATAAACTCGAAATTGTAAAAATTGACAGCATTTCTCCGACGCTGGGAAAAGAATTTACAAAAAATCTTATTTTCTTAGCTGTAATGGTTTTTGCGGCTGTTTCTATTGTAATTTTTATCAGGTATCGAAAAATAAAGTTGACGCTTGCGGTAATTCTGACTATGTTTTCAGAAGCGTTTATTACAATTGCATTTGCAACTCTGATAAAATGGAATTTAGATGCCCCCAGTATTGCAGGCATTATTGCAGGTATGGGAACCGGAGTGAACGATCAAATTGTAATTATTGATGAAGCAACAAGCGATCAGAAACGAAGTTTGAAAGAACGCATTCGATCTGCTTTTTTTATTATCATCGGAGCATTCTTTACCATCATTGCTGCAATGCTGCCATTGTTTTGGGCTGGAGCGGGATTACTACGAGGATTTGCATTGACGACTATTATTGGCATCAGTATTGGTATTCTTATAACGCGCCCTGCATTCTCCGAAATTGTAAAAAATATTTTGAAGGAGTGAGATGAAACTAAATATTTGGATTGGACGTTGTAATGGAAACATGAAATTTAAAAAAAAGGGGTATGAATATAAACTCGGCAAAATTTTTGGATATATTGCAATGTTTTTTGTTTTTTCTATCCTTCTTTATTTCATTTTATTTTTTTTTAATAAAATACCTAAATCATGGAATTATACACATATATTTATGGTAGCTTTATTTCTTATTTTAATTGGAAGAGGAATTAAATGGTGGCTTGAGCAATGAAATGGAAAGAATTTCTTGAGGGTATGAAAGAAGGACAAAAACTACTTGGAGAAGATATAGCTCAAATTATTAATTTAATTCTTTTAAGTATCGCCTATATTCTCGGTGTTGGTATAACTTCGCTCATCGCAAAAATTGTTGGAAAACATTTTTTAGAATTGAACATTGATAAAAATAAAAAAAGTTATTGGGAAGAGTTACAATTAGGAACTAGAAAAAAGGAGGAATATTATCGGCAATTTTAATATGTATGTTCTCGGTATAAGTTGTTTTTATCACGATGCAAGCGTCGCTTTACTAAAGGATGGAAAGGTTGTTGCAGCTGCACAAGAAGAGCGATTCACAAGAAAAAAAAATGATATTTCATTTCCAAAAAATGCTATAGAATTTTGTCTGAAAAACCAGAACATTACTATTAAAGATGTAGACTACATTGGATTTTACGAAAAACCTTTATTAAAATTTGAGCGGCTTTTACATCAGCATTTAGAAATGTTTCCGAATAGTTGGAAAACTTTTATTAAAAATATACCGTTATGGTTTACTGAAAAATTAAGAGTGCTTAAATTCATCAGAAAATTAGGTTACAAAAAATCAGTATTTTTTGTTCATCATCATATGGCGCATGCTGCTAGTTTTTTAATGAGTCCTTTTGAAAAAGCTGCCATTCTTACTATAGATGGTGTCGGAGAATGGACTACTACGACCTATGGTTATGGTAATGGAAATGAAATTACTTTATTAAAAGAAATTCAATTTCCTCACTCTCTAGGATTATTATACTCAACGATAACAGCTTATTTAGGGTTTAGCGTGAATAACTCAGAATATAAAGTTATGGGATTATCAGCGTATGGAAACATGAATAAAAAAACAAATCCTTATTATGAGAAATTAAAACAGGTCATAGATGTCAAAGAAGACGGTAGTTATAGATTAGATATGGATTATTTTGTTTATCATTATGGAAATAAAATGCCCTCTGAAAAATTGTGTGGTTTGTTAGAAGGAGATATAAGAAAAACAAATGAAGAATTAATACAAAGACATAAAGATATTGCTGCCGCATTGCAACTTCTTATTGAAGAAGTAATTATAAAAATTTTACATTTTCTTTATAAAGAAACCAAAAGTGAAAATCTTATTTTGTCTGGGGGAGTTGCATTAAATAGTGTTTGCAATGGGAAAATATTGAAACATACTCCTTTCAAAAATGTCTGGATACAGCCTGATCCAGGAGATGGAGGAACAAGTCTAGGAGCTGCACAATATGTGTATAATACCATTTTAGGGAATACAAGAAACTATGTTTTAGAAAATGCTTATTTGGGTCCTGCATTTTCACAGATGGAAATAAAAAAAAATTTAGATGAACATTTTATACAATATACTAAGTTCAAAAATTCTCAACAACTTATTAAAAAAATTGCGCAATTGATTTATGAGAATAAAGTTATTGGATGGTTTCAGGGGAAAATGGAATGGGGACCCCGTGCACTCGGTGCTCGAAGTATTTTAGCGAATCCTTGTAATCCTCATGCAAAAGAGCTGTTGAATGTTAAGGTAAAACATCGAGAGAGATTTCGGCCATTTGCTCCTGTCGTTTGTAAAGAAGATGCTACAAAATATTTTGAGTGCGACAGTCCCTTACCTTCACCAACGGATTTTATGTTAATGGTATATTCTATAAAAAAAGAATGGAAGAAAAAAATTCCTTCTGTTGTTCACGTTGATGGTAGTGGAAGATTGCAAACAATTACCAAAAAACAAAATTCACTTTATTATTCATTAATAAAAGAATTTGGGAAATTATCAAAGATTCCAATTATAATTAATACCTCGTTTAATATTAGGGGAGAGCCAATTGTTTGTTCTCCATATGATGCTTATCGCTGCATGATGGGAACTGAAATAGATTATCTTATTATGGGAAATTTCTTAATCTCGCGAAAGGAAAATATGAGAGATGCTTGGAATAGTGAGAGGTATGCTACTGATTAGTTTATATAAATATAGCACGTGACGATAATATGGAAAATGAAGAAAAAAAAGATGACATAATAGAGCATTCTTCGCAACATACTCCAGATACTGAAACAAAGCCCGTTATTAAAAAAAGCATGAGAAAAAATTTAATTTTATTATTAATAACGGTTTTTATTATGCTCTTTATTTTCGAGATTTTTCTAATATTTTTTTATCCCCAAAAATTATATAATGATTGTTATGAATATTCTGGTAATGACTTATCAAATTTGGATGTTGATTTAGATCATTTGTTAGGATGGTCATCCAAGAAAAATTTTACTGGATGTGCCTATCAACCTGATAGCAATAAAATTTTTTATAAAACGCATAACTCAGGGGGATTCGTTCATTGCAGGAAATACCTTATGAAAAAGGTACTAAGAAAAGAGTTCTTGTATTAGGAGATTCCTTTGCGTATGGATTCGGCGTTAATGACTCTGATACTTTTGCTGTTCGATTACAGGAAAATCTTGGAGAAAATTACGAGGTTATTCCTTTGGCGGCAAGCGGTTTTGGAACAGGACAGGAATTGTTACAATTAAAACATGAAGGTTTAAAATATAATCCAGATATTGTAATGCTTTTATTTTTCCAAAACGACATTTCTAACACTCAACAAATTGATCAGGCATATGCTGATAAGCCTATTTTTAAGATGGTGAAACAAATTGAGATAAAGGGCATTGATCAATCACAAAAAAAACAATATATAGCAAGATTATTGTCTGGAGATAGACCTCAACTTAATCTTCTTCAAACTATCATGCATCCAAATGATGAAGCACTTATTATTAATAATGATACCATTATTGTCGCAAACTATCCGACAAAAATGACATGGAATGATAATTACGGATCAAAAAAGAAATCATTAAGCAGAGAAAAACCGCTTTCTGCCTTATTATTACGATTTTCACACTTATATTCCTTGATTTATCATAAATTTTCTGATGAAAATTCTGGAAAATCGAAAAGATATTCAGAAAGAACTTCTGACGGACAGGATCGTTATCTAGAAAAAGATTATGGTCCTGAGGCAGAAGAAGGTATATTTTTGATGAATCAACTTTTTTATGAATTTGAAAGAGTGAGTGAGACAAAAAAATATAAGCTCCTCGTAGTGAATATTCCTGATAAGAGGAATGTTAATAAGGTCTATCAAGAAAAATTCTTACAACAATTTATTGATGTTGATGAATCTGATTTTGATTTTAGAAAAGTAGATACTATCTTTAGTCAAAATTTATCTGGAAGCTCTATCGGTTATATCAGCTTATTTGATTTAGCAGAAGAACATTTTGATGAATTTTATTTCAAAAATGATCCGCACTGGAATCCAAGAGGCATTACGTTATCCGCCGATTATATAACAGAAAAACTTAAAGAGCAGAAAATCATTTAAATTAAGAAATCATTTATTAGAATGGAAATTGTATATAATAAGTCTTTATTATTTGAACTATGGGATTTTTTAAAAGTTAGAAAAAAATGGTGGCTATTGCCGATTATTATTTTATTGCTATTGTTCGGGACTTTGATTATATTTGGACAAAGCTCTAGTTTGTCACCAATATTGTATGCTTTAGGTTAATTCTATAAAATATATTTTTCAATATATATGATAAATTTATATATTGAATCTTATTATTTGA
>CAYIPM010000009.1:0-12882 GCA_964365195.1 Candidatus Woesearchaeota archaeon | reverse complement strand
TCGAGAGAGAAGCCAGTGAGAGAAATGTATCCCTCTCTGAACTTTGCAGACAGAAACTCCAAGAATGCTCACAACTGACACGAATCGAATTGTTAATTGAGACTATCAAAAGGAGGACGGATTTGGCTTTGCCGAAGGCTGCCAAATCCGTTATATCCAGATAACGTTTCGTAAGCCGGACGAAGTCCGGCTTTTACTTGATAATATACGAATAAGTGAGCATTTAGAAAAAGATCCTAAATACAAAAAACAAGCAGATAAATTAAGAAACTGTTGCAAACAAAAAAATCTTTTCCTAGATAATGATAATAAATTTATTGAGCTAGGAAAAAGATGTGGTTATAGAGTTTGCACTCTTTGTAGTAAAATTAAATCTTTTTTTTATTATAACCAGTTTATTGAACATCTTAGAAAAATAAATATTCCACGATCAATGCAACAACCAGGGTTAAGATTTCTTACCTTGACAATAATTAACCAGAAAGATTTAGGAAAAGCAATTAACGATTTTTACGAGGCATTTACCCGCTTCAAAAGAAGAAAGTATTTTAAGGAAAATATTAAGGGAGGACTCGGTAGTATCGAGATAAAAAAGGGAAAGGATGACCAATGGAATGTACATGGACACTTTCTTATAGATTCAAAATATCTTGATATGAAGTCTCATAAAAAGACCGGAAAAGATTCTAAGTTAGTCCAAGAATGGAAAAAATGTACACGAGGAAGTGGCGTTCTTTTTTTAAGAAAAGTAGAAGATCATCAAGGTTCATTAAATTATATTTTAAAATATATTACAAAGGCTCTTGATAATTTAATCCCCGAAGAAAAAGCAACCTTTCTTAAGGCAACTTTTAAGAGAAGACTAATTTTTACCTTTGGAAGTTTTTATAAAATAAAAAGGCCGAAAAAGAAAAAAAATCTTCAATATATCAATCCATTTTCTGAAGAATATCAACAGTTTTATAACCCAAAGAAAAAGAAACGCCGTGCAAAAAATGTTCTAGATTATGAAAAGGAGGTGTTATTGTATGATGAATGAAGACGATGCTTATTTTTGTAAAAATTGTAAAAAAGAATTAGAATTAAAAGAAATTTTTAATGGATCGGGAGTTTGTCCTTTTTGTTCAAGCGATATCGGATTTTTTGGTTATTTCACGCATATTAATGAGAAGGGGGATAAAGAAAAAGCAAGAATAGGCATAAAAAATGTAAAACTTGATTAAATTTTTTAAAAAAGTCAACTATTGGTTATCCAATAATATTATTGACATACCAATATTTAAAATTATTGAAAATAAAATTAAAAAAAAGGAGGAATGAAAATCATAAGATAACTTTTTATAGAGATTTCTGATTGTATAGGTATGGCTAAAAAAGACTATCCTAATTGGTCCAAAGAGGAATTGATAAGAGAATTAAATAAAGTCGAGAAAAGAAAAAAATATGGAATAGTTTGGGAAGATAAACCTGAAGAAGTAGCATTACTTTGTAAAGAAAAACTTCCCATTCTCGTCGAAGATAAAAGTAAAGAGATTGAAACAGATAAAATTAAACCTGTAAACATTCTTATAGAGGGGGATAATTATCACGCTCTTTCTGTTTTAAATTATACCCATAAAGGTAAAATTGATATAATCTATATTGATCCGCCTTATAATACTGGAGCGAAAGATTGGAAATATAATAATGATTATGTTGATATTAATGATCAGTGGAGACATAGTAAATGGCTTTCCTTCATGGAAAAAAGATTGAAGTTAGCAAAAAGTTTGTTGAAGAGAAAAGGGGTTTTAATATGTACAATAGATGAAAATGAACACGCAGCTTTAGGTTTATTGCTGCAAGAATTATTTCCAGACAAAGAAATCGTTTGTGTAACAATTGTCCATAATCCAGCAGGTATTCAAGGAAAAAACTTTTCATATTGTCATGAATATGCGTATTTTGTTTACCCTTTGGGTGGAAGATTTATTAGTTTGCAAGATCGGGACGAAAATCCCGATATAAGACCTCTCCGTAATGTTTCCGGACCCGGAGAAAATAATACTCATTTAAGAGAAAGCGCAGCCAATTGTTTTTATCCAATTTTCATAAAAAATGAAAAAATAGTTGGTTTTGGAAATGTTTGTAAGGATAATTATCATCCGAAATCTGTAAACATTTTACGAAAAGATGGAATTATAGAAGTATATCCCATTGACTCTCAAGGTAATGAACGCAAATGGGTGTTTGCTCGCCAAAGCGTCGAGGCCATACTTGAAGAATTAAGCGCTGAATATAATAAAAAAAGAAAAATATGGGATATTATTCGAAAAAAAACCAAATTCAATTATAAAACAGTTTGGACTGATACTAAATATAATGCGACAATCTTTGGTACACAGTTATTGAATAATATTCTAAAAGTAAAATTTCCTTTTCCAAAATCTCTCTATGCCATTGAAGATTGCATTAAAGCAGTTATCCATGATAAAAATAATGCTATCATTCTAGACTTTTTTGCAGGCTCTGGAACAACGGGTCATGCAGTATTAGAATTAAACAACATAGATGGTAGGAAAAGAAAATTTATTTTATGTACAAATAATGAAAACAATAATGGTGATGGAGGGGGTATAGCTGAAGAAGTGTGCTATCCAAGAATTAAGAAAGTTGCCAAAGGCTACATAGGGATATTAGACAATAAACAATATGGTGGTTTGGGAGGAAACTTAAAATATTTTAAAACTGATTTTGTAGATGCAGATCCAACAGACAAAAACAAAAAAAGATTAGTTGATAAATCTACAGAAATGCTTTGTTTAAAAGAAAACTGTTTTGATGAGATAAAGAAAGGAGACGATTATAGATTATTTAAAAATTCTCAAGATACACATTTAGGAATAATCTATAGTGATGATGGGATTGAACCATTTAAGAAAGAGGTAAAAAAACTAAATAAAAAATTTATTGTTTATGTATTCTCTCTTGATGAAAGTGCAAGAGAAGAAGAATTTGAAGATGTCGTTAATTTAGTGGAATTAAGACCGATACCGGCAGTTATATTAAATGTCTATAAGAGAATATTCAAATGATAGAACTAAAAGATTATCAAAAACAAGCAGTTAAAAATCTTAAATCTAAAGTGCAAAATGCTTTAAGAAGTCCTGATAGAGAAGTTGTTATTTTCCAAGCTCCAACGGGAAGTGGAAAAACAATAATGGTTTCTGAAATGTTAAAACAATTAATTAAAGATAACAAAAAGAAATATTCTTTTGTTTGGGTTACGGTTAGAATGTTGCACGAACAAAGTAAAGAAAAATTAGAAAAACATTATGAAGATGATAGGTTAATTCAATGTTCATATTTTGAAGATTTAGAAGATAAACAGATTGGAGAGAATGAGATTTTATTTATTAATTGGCACAGCATAAATAAAAAAGACATTAATGTTTATGTGAGGGAGAACGAACAAGATAATAATCTTAATGCAATTATTCAAAATACAAAAGAAGAGGGTAGAGAAATAATTTTGATAATAGATGAAAGCCATCATACGGCCAGTTCAGATAAATCTAAAGAATTAATTGAAACGATAAGCCCTAAAGTGACTATTGAAGTTTCTGCTACTCCTCATCTAAAAGAAAATGTTTCAGAAATAGAAAAAGTTCATTTAGCAGATGTAAAAGCTGAAGAGATGATTAAATCTGAAATTTCAGTAAATCCAGAATTTTTGAATATTAAATTAGAAAATAAAAGTTCAGATGAATTGGTAATAGGGCAGGCATTAAAGAAAAGAGAAGAATTAACAAAGCTATACAAAAAAGAAAATTCAAATATTAACCCGCTTATTTTAATTCAATTACCCGATAGTAAATCAAATTTGATTACTAAAAAAGACGACGTTATTAGAATTTTAAAAGATACATTTAAGATTACAGAAGAAAATGGAAAACTTGCTGTATGGCTTTCTGAAGAGAAAACAGATAATCTTGCTAACATTGAAAAGCCAGATAACGAAGTGGAAGTTTTAGTTTTCAAACAAGCGATAGCTTTAGGATGGGATTGTCCAAGAGCATCAATTTTAGTTATATTTAGAGAATCAAAAAGCTTTACTTTTACAATTCAAACAATAGGAAGAATTATGAGAATGCCTGAATTAAAATATTATAACCTAGAAGATTTAAACAAAGGATTTGTTTTTACAAATTTGCCGAATATAGAAATAACTGAAGATTATGCAAAAGATTATGTCACAGTTTACGAAGCTAAAAGAGATAACTCTAAATATAAAAATATAGAATTGCCATCAGTTTATCTGAAAAGACAAAGAGAAAGAACACGATTATCAGGAGAATTTGCTAAAATTTTTTTGAAAGTAGCTGAAGAAACTAACTTAAAGAAAAAAATAACTTTAGATCCTTCCAAAGTTGTAAGTCCTATCATTGCTGATGGAAAGATTGTAAACATTGATAAAATGGGAGAAATTGAGCATAAAGGACAAATTGAAGTAAAACTTAATGAAGCCGAATTACAACAAAAATTTGATAACTTTATTTATGATAATTGTTCTCCCTACTCTCCTGCTGATTCGAGTGATAGAATGAAAACGGCAATTTATCAATTCTTTCAGATCAAATATAAGCTTCCAAAATTTGATCCGAGAGTTCAAAGAATAGTTTTAGGAAAAGAGAATGTTCAGGCATTAGTAGATGCCATTAATGTATCTAAAGAAAAATACAGACTTGAAATTATTGAACAATTAAGTGAAGTAAGAGAGAGAATAGAAGAACCAAAATGGGAAGTTCCACTAATTGATTCTTATAAAAGTAATGCAAAGAAAGAAATTAATCCAAAATCAATAATGAATCCATTTTATACAAAAAAACCGAGCCAACCAGAAAAGTTATTTATGGATTTATTAAACAATTCTAATAAAGTTGAATGGTGGTATAAAAATGGTGAAGGAGAAAGGAAATATTTTGCAGTTTCATATAAAGATGAAAATAATAAAGAATGGGCTTTTTATGTTGATTTTATTGTAAAATTTAATGATGGTACCCTAGGATTATTTGATACTAAAAGCGGTATGACTGCAAAAGATGCAGGACCGAGAGCAGTAGGCTTAAAAAAATTTATTGAAAAGAATAAAAATAAAAAATTACGAGGAGGAATTGTTATAGAATCTCATGGAAGCTGGAGAATTAATAACAAAGAAAAATATGAATATAATCCCAACGATTTATCAAGTTGGGATATTTTGGAGATATAAGCTAAAATGGAAATACACCCTCATCCAAAGATGCTATTAAAATTGCATAGAAGAAGAGCAGAAATAGAATTAAGTCCAGAGGAATACCAACGGGGGAAAGTTTGGTCTAAAGATAAACAACAGCTTCTTATGGACACAATTCTTAAAAAAATGCACATACCTCCAATTTATTTTAGAGTTTTAGAAAATAGTTATTATGAATGTGTAGATGGACAACAAAGATGTACCGCAATATTTGACTTCTTTGATAATAAATTTCCTCTTTCAAAAAAATATTCTCCAGAATTTGCTGGAAAATTATTCAAAGAATTGCCCATAGAAATACAAGATAGGTTTTATGATACTGAAATAGTGGTTTTTGAGATAACTAACGCTTCTGATGATGAAACAAAAGAGATGTTTAAGAGATTACAGAAGGGAATGCCGCTCACAGCTGGAGAAAAACTTAAAGCAGAAACAGGAAATATAAGAAACTTTATTTTAGAACTAACAAAAACAAATTTTTTTTCTGATGTCATTAATGTAAGAGATTATCGAGGGGCATATTATCAAATGTGTTCTCAAATATTGGCTTTAGAAATGTTTGGCATCAAAGATGTTAAGTTTAAGATTTTGGAGGATATGCACACTGAAAATAAAGATTTAGATTTAAATGCCAAAGCACCAACTCAGGTAAAAAAAGTTTTAAATTTTTTATCTCGTGCTTTTGATAATAAAACCCCGGAATTACATACAAGAGCAGGGATTGTTTCACTATATCTTTTAGTTTCTACTTTAATGAAAGAATATTCATTAAAAGACAAAGAGAGTTTAATTAAAGAATTTGTAATTTATTTTCAAGAAGAATTAAGAAAGACAGAGGAAAAAGAAGATAATCCTAAATTATCAAAATTTTTAAATGCTATAAGTCATTCTTCCGATGGTGCGAACTCAATAAAAACAAGACATGAAATTTTAATGGATTATTTTTTATTATTTGCTAAAGACCTAGAACCTTTAGATACAAATAGAGATTTTACAGAAATAGAAAGAATAGCCATTTATAGAAAAAATAATGGTGTTTGTCAGGAATGTAAACAAAAGGTAGAGTATGAGAATTTTCACGCAGACCATATAAAACCTCATTCAAGAAGTGGAAAAACTACCATTGAGAATGGACAAGTTTTATGTAATAAATGTAATTTATCTAAGGGTGCTAATTTACTTATTTCAAACTAAACAATCTTTCAATTCTCTTAGTTGTATCGCCGTCTCTTTCTTTAACGAATTTTATTCTTTTAAGAAATTCTAATGATCTCAAAGCAACTGCTCTATGAGTTTTAACTTTCAAAGAAATTTGTCTTATGGAAAGTTCCTCTTCTTTAGAGAGAATTTTAATAATTTCTTCCGTGATTGCCAAAATATCCCTATGCATAGATGAATAACCATACATAAATTTTTATACTACGTATGAATATCCGTTCATAGATGCTAAATCAAACAAAAACGGTGAGTTCTTTCAACAAAGATAAAGCGATAGGAGACAACGGAGAAACTGCAGTTAGTTTTCTTATTAGATCTATGCCAGATTGGAAATGTATCAAATTCGGAGTAGAAAATCACATGGAAGATTTAAAAGAAACAGTAAGAGAGACGTTAAATTCAGTAACTAAAAAAATTAAGTGTATGCCAGATTTTGTTGCGTATAACACAAAAACTAAAGAAACATTATTTGTAGAAATTAAATATAGATCAAATCAAAAAAAAGGGAAATATATTTTTAAGTATCTAGCTGAATATAATGAATATTGGCCTGGAACAAAATTGATTATCGTACGTCCTGATGATCCTCATTTTGTCTATATAGATTTAGATAAGATAAATCGAAAAATGAAAAAATCATTGGAAATAAATCCCGGTGAATGGAGAGAATATTGGGACTTTAGTGAAATTGAACAAGATATCAAAGCATTGTTCCCTGATTTGTCTGATGAGATAATAAAGACTGCTATTGAAATGATTCCGAAGAAAAATGGAGATTAAAAAATTAGAAAGATTAAAGAAAGAATTATTAATGAGATATTATTCTAATTCTGAAGATGGGGATTATAATTATTTTTAGAAATAGTTCAAATATAAATTTGTTCAGAGATTATCTTCATACTTTAATTTCTTTACATGGTGAAAAGTTAATTTTAAGTTCCGGATTTATAGCTGAAGGAAATAGGTTTTCTTTATTAGATTCTAATAACATGTTACATCCTCTATCTAATGCTGTGCACAATGGTTTGTCTAAGATAATCGTTATAGCTGGAAAATTTAATACTTCTTTTGGAAGAAGATACAGACAAAAATTTGATAATTTTGCAAAAAAATTATCTACAAATTTTGGAAATGTAGTAGTCAAAATTCCACAAGATAGATGGCATGCAAAAGTTTCTATTTTAATATCTAATAAAAATCCTATAGCAGCAATTATTGGAAGTAGTAATTTAACAACTACTGCCTACGGCATAAACCAAGGACAAAATTGGAACAGAGAATGCGATGTAGTTATATGGGACAATCGATGTAAAGAGGCTACAAATAAATTTAGAGAAATCTATAAAGAAGGGGAGAATGTAATCTATTTTAGATCTATTCGAGATAAGTTCAATGAAGAATTCCGATTAAAGAAGTTATATGAAGAAATAAGAAATATGGTTGGAGAAGAGTACCGAAATTTGATATAATATCTAGGATAGAAAATTCTTTATATTACTAATCTTATATGATTTAATGAAATATTATTTTAGTAGGATACATAAATCAGATTTGTTAAATCTTTCAGATGCAACTAGACTAAAATATTTGAAAGAAAGGTCGTATAAACATTTAAAATCTTTTTCAAGAGAACTTGCAAATATCTTAGGGTTTGGTTTAGCTCCTTTCTGGATTTCTAGAACAACCTTTGGAGCAGTATTGTGTGATTTCCATCCCACAAAAACCGGACCAACTATAATAGGAAACCATAAAGCTTTATTTGATTTAATCTGTGAAGAAGTAGATTACCTAGTTCTATCTGAGAATTTGGATAGAAACATACAGTATCAAGATATAGATGATAAAAAAATTTTAGTTATTAACATAAATAGGTATAAAAAGTTTATAAAAACCTTTACAGACAAATTCAAAAGAATAAAACTTTTCTTATTTACTAAATTAAATCCTGAAGAAGAGGAATTAATAAACAACTGGATAGATAGTAAACCTAGGGACCTTCCTAAAGGAACCGTTTCTTCTGAAGAGGTAATAAAAATATTATCTAAGAACTCTCCAGAAAAAATGTCCAAAGATATATCTCGTTTAGAATTTATTAAGGAAAATAAAATCATCTCCAGATTAGAAATCTATGAGCAGCAATTAAAAGAATTTGAAGAAAAGGTAAAAAACTCAAATATTTTAGAATCGGACTTAAGAAAAAGCTTATTTGAGAAAATGTGGATTATAGACTTTAAATATAATGAATCTCAATTTGAAAAGATTCAAGAATATGAAGTAGGAGTTGGAATTATAGATATATGGATTTCTAAAAATAAAATTGGAACAAATAATATGATTATAGAATTAAAGCTACCTCATAAACCCCTTACTTTAAATTATAGAAATAAATTAGCGATAAGAAGTGAAGTTGGAAAAGGGTTATCTCAGTTAATTCATTATCTTGAAGATAGAAAAAAACCCTATAAGATCAATAACGGAGTCCTTATAATTGGAAGAGAAGATGACAATCATTTTGTAGATATCTTTAATCAATATTTACATGGAATAAAAATTAAGACATATGGACAGTTAATAGAAGATTGTAGAAGCATAATAAATAATTTTAAAGAAGCTGATAAAATTGAAGATCAATTAGGAAGATAAAGTGTATCCAAAATATTTTTTTGAGAGATTCTGGGAAGGAGAACAAAAAAATCAATTATTTGTTGGAATGGCTTTTGATAATTCCATTAATAAAAGATTTAAAATAATAAATAATGCGTCAAAAAAAATTGGATTTAGCAGAGCGTTTAGAGTTGGCCTCGACACCGAAGCTAATAGCATTAACGATGTTATTTTTGATAGTATTGCGCACTCTAAAATGCTTTTATTTGATCTTTCTGATGATGAAAGATACAATGGAGTGAATCCCAACGTCATATACGAATTAGGGATAGCTAATGCAATAAGAGAACCTTTTGATATTGTAATTATTAGGAAAAAAACAAAAGAAAAATTGAAATTACCATTTGATATCCAAGGGTTAAATATTAATTTTTTTAAGGATAAATTAGATAAAAGATTTATTATAAAAAAAGTTAATTATGCCTTAAAAAATCAAGAATGGCACAAAAGTAAGAGAGTAAAAGCAGTTTCTGAATCTATTGATGATTTAGGACTAGGACTAATGATAGAAATTGGTAGAAGACCAAAAAAATGGAATCACTTTAATACCTCTGGTTTTGATTCTTTAAAAAAATTATCTGTCCATAGATTAATAGATCTTGGGATTTTATTGTTCGCAACCGGAAAAAAGAAAAGACCTCAAGAATACGCTTATCATTGGACTTCTTTCGGATATGAGGTAATGAAATATCTAGGAATACCTCAAATGACTTATATGGAATTTAAGAAAAGATCTGAATTTGAAGATGCCATTAGTAATTTAGAAAGATACTATAAAAGTATAGGCTGGAGTAAAAAGAAGATTAGAAAGAATATAGAAAAAATAAGAAAGGAGGAAAATTAGATTTTAGTTTTCTGAATATTTCACAGCCATCATCTTAACCATCTCCAAAATCTTATTCATCTGCCCTTCCATATTTTCAACTTTATCCCTTAAGAGTTCATTTTCTCGTGTTAAGCGATCTTGTTTTTGTTCAAGTTCTGTTTTTGACGCATCAACAAAAAGATCGTCGGAGGTTATCGTATCTTTCATGCCGAGCAATTCAGAATAATAATGAATCTTATCGCTATTTTTCCAACCAAAGCGATATTTTAATGCAGATTCAGATTTATAGCGAGGCAACCAATAACAACAGGAGATATGACGAAAGTCATACATATTGAGTTGAGAATATTTTTCTCCGGCTAAACTTTCACCGTTTCCAAATATTCGTTCTCCTAATCTTCTCAAATATCTATTGACAACAGGAGGACAGATAGGAAAAATATAATCAGAAGGATTAAGCTTTTTATCAAGAATATAATTTTTTACTAAATCAGAACAAAGCATAAGCTTAATTTTTCTTCCAAATGTTTTACTTATTTCATCGCGAATGTTGAGCGTTTTAAAATCGTCTAGAAAATCGCTTACTTTAATATTAACTAATTCTGAAGGAGCACGCATGCCAGAATCAAATAAAAACATAATCAAAACTTTGTATTCGTGTTTTGCATTATCACATAATTTCTTGAGTTGCTGTTCATCCAAATATACCCATTGCGGTTTTTCACTTGATGTATCAAGGTCTTGCGTAATATCTCTAATTTCAATGCCTCGCTTTCTATTTATTTTTTGATGCCAATGCCAGAATGCTTTGAAAACTTTAACGTAGTCTGCAACCGATTTATACAAACTCCCTTTGTTCGTTTTTATTTCTCCATTTCTCATTTTAGTAAAAAAAGAAAAAAGCTGTTCTTCTGAAATATTCGTCACGTCTTCAAGATTATACAAATTTTCAAAAGAGCTACAAAGAAAAGTAATACGATGTCGTAAGGTGTTTAATCTTCCAAAACTTCGTGATCCTTTTTTATTTGTAGAGGAAACATTCAATCCATTTTCCATATCGAGAATATACTGAACAATTAATTGGGAGTTAGTTTTACTTAATCCGCTAATTGTTTCTTTGAGTTTAGCCTTCCAATTAAAGTATGTTATTTCGTGTTTATACGGGTCTATTTTCATACATCTTCCTCTTTTCGTAAACTTATAAGAGATCTGTATAAAAGTTGTACCCATCAAATATGTCACAAAGGTATGATGCCCCCACCGGGATTTGAACCCGGGTCAAAGCCTCGAAAGGGCTTTATCCTTGGCCACTAGACGATAGGGGCTATGTCAATCAAAGATAATTTTGGTTTTTAAACCTTTCACATTTGTTAAGTCCATTCTTGAACTTAACATCGTATGTTATAGAGGGTTTTGAATAACCCCTCTTTTGCCGATTCTTGAAAGAATCTATCGTCGATGAATTTTCATCATTCTTGAAAAACCATAGGTTTTTCAAAGTCCTCTATAGTAAATGAAACTAAAATATCCGAAAATTAATTTCATTTACTATAATTCATCTCGTCTTTGAACGCGTTCTTCTTCAAGATGTTGCTCACATAATAAATACCCAGAATAAAGCGTTAATAATTCATAACCAGATTCCATTATTAATAAAGAAAAATAATATTTATAAATATTTAGATTATCTCCCCATATCCAATCAATCGCCAATGTCCGTTAATGTTGCGGGCAATGCCAATGCTGTCACCTTTAATCGGAACAAGTGGAATCCGTAAATGCAAATCAACTTCACCATTTTTTATTTTTTCAATTTTACCGACAGTGATCGTGGTGTTAACAGAAAGCATGACCATTTCTCCTAATTTTAAATCTTCTGTTTTTAATTGCGCTTCTTCGCCGAATACCTGCGAAAAAAGAGAATATTTTAATTTGATCGTGTCGCTAATATCCGGTAATACCGACGGTAATGATGCAATGGAGCCGGCCAGAGAATCAGATTTTGTAATAAACGTGTCAAATTCAGTTTCACAGGCAAGGCTGCCACCGGGTGTTGCTTCATTAATTGAATGTGTGCCGCGATAAATAGATACTATTTTTGTCTTGATAGTTCTATAATTTTTTTGATGTGCCTGTTCTTCCAATAATCCGGGCTTTATTTCAATAATATCTCCAACTTTTAGTGTCCCTTTTTTTAAAATGCCTGCAATAACGCCGCCATGTAATGCTTCAATCGGTGTTCCTGGTCGATTAATGTCAAAACTTCGCGCAATTAAAAATTCTGCCGGAACATGAGATTGCCGTTTTGGAATTACAATCGATAAAAGAAATTCTTTAATAACGTCAATATTAATATCTTGTTGCGCGCTCACCGGAACAATCGGGGCATTTTCAGCAACGCTGCCCTTGACAAATTTTTTAATGATATGATAATTTTCAAGCGCGACTTCTTTAGTCACTAAATCAATTTTATTCTGAACAATCAAAATAGTATTTATTTTTTTTGCCTGCAGCGCAATTAAATGTTCTTTTGTCTGCGGCTTAATGCCCTCATTTGCAGCAATAACTAAAATTGCAGCATCGATTAATGCAGCGCCAGATAACATCGTCGCCATGAGCATCTCATGTCCCGGACAATCAACAAAACTAACATATCTTTTTATTCCATTCTTTTCAAGCATCACGTCGGCATAACCCAGTTTTATAGTAATGCCTCGCTTGAGTGATTCAGAATGAGTATCAGCGAATTTTCCTGTCAGCTTGCTTAATAGGGTCGTCTTTCCGTGATCAATATGTCCCACCATGCCGACATTCAACATCTCAGGCATAGTTGCATTATAGTCAACAACATTCATATTTTCCCGTTTTGTCGTTGACTTATCAGAAAAAGCGGCAGATT